>JAEKFU010000250.1 GCA_016522385.1 Pseudomonadota bacterium | reverse complement strand
TGGCTGGCAGTCGATCACATTGCCCTGTCATTCTCTTGGTATCCCTTAAGGCTAGAGCGTGCCAAATGGCCAGCTGGCAGGACCGTGCCGAATTCATCTCCACAGAACTGCCAAAGTACCTCTAGAGCTTTCTGATGCACCATCCTCAAAAGTGGGAGTTGTGCATGTGGGAGCCATACTAGGAATGACCACTTCGCGTCATTAACAGACTAACTGTGGGTCTCGGGCTGTGTTTTATTGTGAGCTCGCTTCGCCGCGCAATCAATCACCCACGACGATTTTCGGCTTGCACCCGAGTAAATCCGCCAGTTGCTGGAGGCGTTTGTCGACTGCTTCACCGCGCAAGTCCTTGAGTTTGGCAGGCAGTGTCAGAGTGAGGGTCTCGCTGCGGGCGGTGGTGAGGCCGATTTGTGGGAGCAGGCCGGGCATGGCGGCAGACAGCACATAGGCCAAGCGCAAGGCGGCCGCGAGTCGGCGGGCGCGCTCGAGCATGCCTTTGGCCAACAGCGCCGCGAGCTCGTCTCCGGCCTTGGAGAACGGGCCCTCATAGCGGAAATAGACCGTCAGGGCGAGGAAAACCCGGCCCGGGTGATCGACACCAACAAACGTCGCCTGAGTGATGATGTTGAGCGAACGGTCTCCGCGATAGTCCGGCGGAGTGCGCCAGCCGATGTCGGCCAACATGCAAGCGGCGTGACGCAGGCGGCGTTCCTCCGCGGTCTCCTTATGCCCGGCGGCGGAAAAGATCTTATCGGTCCAGTCGCACAGCTCGATCTCGTGGGCCGGTGAGCGCGAATGGCGGCGGGCGAAGTCCCAGCAGGCCGACATCAACGGGTCGCGGGCGCGTTTTTTGCGGGTGAACTTGGAAAACAACAGGCCTTCACGCAGACCCCAGGCCGACATGACGACATCATCACAATTGGCGAGAGACAAAAGCCGGTCGAGCACCAACGCGCCATAGGGCAAGGTCTCGGCCCGGTTCCGCGAGATGGCGGCAACGCCGTGCAGCGATGCCGATGTCAGGCCGGAGACAAAGGCGGCCAGCGTCTGAGCCGACCGGCGCGTCATCTGATAACCGTGAAGAACGTGTAGCGGATAGTGCTGCTGGGTCATGTGCAGGCGGGCAAGATTACGCCACGTGCCGCCTACGGCATAGAACGAGCGGCCCTCCAGCGCGCTGACGACATCGGCCTTTGCCAGGTGTTCATCGACAATTGCGCGGGCCTTGTCGATCGAGCCGCCGGCTTCGTCGATCAGCTTGAGCGGCCCGAGCGGCAGGGTGATGCCGTTGAATTGCTCGCCATGGCTGACATCAACCAACTCGAGACTACCGCCGCCAAGGTCACCTACAACGCCGTCTGCATCGGGAATACCGCCGATCACGCCGAAGGCGGCGAGCCGGGCTTCCTGCTTACCCGACAGGACCTGAATGTTGTGATCAAGCGCCGTTTGGGCTGAGGCAATGAAGGTCTTGCCGTTGGCGGCTTCGCGTGCCGCCGCAGTCGCCACCGCATAAAGCCGGTCAGTGTCGATCGCCCGGCACAGGGTACGGAATCGCGCCAATGCGGCGAGCGCCCGCTCGACACCTTGCGGCGACAGCTCGCCGGTCCGGGCCATACCCTTGCCGAGGCCGCACAGCACCTTTTCGTTGAACACCGGGGCAGCGGCACGCCGCTGACTATCATAGATGACCAGGCGCACGGAGTTCGAGCCGATATCGACCACCCCGACCGGGCGGAATTTAGGCGGACGTTCACGATAAGTGCTGGCGGCTCTCACAGTTGCTTCATAGAGCATGAAGTGATCATTTGGAACCGTAGCCCTACCGCTTCTTGCGCGATTTGGCGATCGTTCTAGTCGGCGTTGACAGGTCCAGCGAGCTACCACGGCCGGACAGTGACGGATTGTTCATGAAGTAGTCATGGGCATTGAAATTGTCCTCGCCCGATGCCGGCGATATGCGGCGCGAGCGGCCGTCCGCCGTAAGGTCCCAGCTTTGCTGATTGTCTTTCAGATTGGTCACCATGATCTGATCGATTATCTGTTCGTGGACCGTGGCGTTTTCGATAGGCACCAGGGTCTCGACCCGACGGTGCAGATTGCGCGGCATCAGATCGGCCGATGAAATATAGACCTTGGCATCAGGGTGCGGCAGGCCCTTGCCGGCACCGAAGCAGTAGATGCGCGAGTGTTCCAGGAAACGGCCAACAATGCTTTTGACATGGATGTTCTCCGACAGGCCAGGCAAGCCAGGCCGCAGACAGCAGATACCGCGGACCACCAAGTCGATGCGCACACCGGCGTTGCTGGCATCATAGAGCGAATCAATAATCTCGGGATCGACCAGCGAGTTGAGCTTGAACCAGATCTGCGCCGGGCGGCCCGCCTCGCCGTGGGCGATCTCTTCTGCAATATGATAGAGCAGCCGGGCTTTCAGGCTGATCGGAGAGACTGCGAGCTTCTCCAGGTCTTCCGGTGGGGCATATCCGGAGATGTAGTTGAACAGTCGCGCGGCATCCCGGCACAGCGCCGGATCGCACGTAAAGAACGACAGATCGGTATAGATCTTGGCAGTGACCGGGTGATAGTTGCCGGTGCCATAATGCACATAGGTGCGCAGCTGGCCGGCCTCGCGGCGCACCACTAGGGAGACCTTGGCATGGGTCTTCAACTCCAGGAACCCGAAAACGACCTGGACACCGGCGCGCTCAAGATCCCGGGCCCACTGGATGTTGGCGGCTTCATCAAAGCGGGCTTTCAACTCGACCAGCGCCATAACTGACTTGCCGGCCTCGGCGGCCTTTGCGAGCGCAGCGATGATCGGGCTGTCGTTTGAGGTGCGATAGAGTGTCTGTTTGATGGCCACGACATCGGGATCATCGGCGGCCTGGCGGACGAACTGCACCACCACATCGAAGGACTCATAAGGGTGATGGACAACAATATCTTTTTGCCGGATAGCGGCAAAGCAATCGCCGCCGTGGTCGCGGATGCGTTCGGGGAAACGCGCATTGTAAGGCTTGAATTTCAGGTCGGGACGTGAATCGAGAATTAGCTGACTGGTGTCGGCATAGCCGACCAGGCCGCCACAGACCACGATGACATCGTCTGGCACATGCAGTTCCTCGGCCATGAAATCGCGAAGGGAACTGGAGCATTGAGCATCGATCTCCATGCGGATGACCTGGCCACGGCGGCGGCGCTTCAATGCGGTTTCGAACAGGCGCACGAGATCTTCGGCCTCTTCCTCGATTTCGATGTCGCTGTCGCGCACAATGCGGAACACACCTTTGGCAAGCATGTCGTAACCCGGGAACAGACGCGGGATGAACAGCGACAGCATCTCCTCGATGGAGATGAATCGGGCGGTGCGCTTAGTGTCGGCGGTCGGCAGACGAATGAATCGTTCGAGCTGATGCGGGATCGGCAGCAGCGCGCTCATCGTTTCCCCGTCGTCACGCCGGCGCAGCTGAACCGCGATGATGAAGCCGCGGTTGGGGATGAATGGGAAGGGATGTGCAGGGTCAATGGCGATCGGCGTGACGACGGGAAGGATCTGCTCGAGAAAGCGTTGGTCGAGCCATTCGCGCTCGGCCGCCGAAAGATCATCGGGATCCACGATGACAATGTCATTGGCGGCCAGCTCGTCCTTCAGCGCCAGCCAGCGATTGTCCTGCTCATCCATCAGTTCCTGAGCGAGCACACGAATGCGGTCAAGTTGCTGTTTTGCGGTCAAACCGTCTTGAGAAATCTCGGTGATGCCCTGGCGGACCTGGCCGGCCAGCCCAGCGACGCGCACCATGAAGAATTCGTCAAGATTGTTGCCGGAGATCGACAGAAAGCGCAGCCGTTCGAGCAGCGGGTGGTTCACATTGCGGGCCTCTTCGAGAACCCGCAAGTTAAAGCCAAGCCAGGACAGTTCGCGGTTCATGAACCGGGCCGAATCATCGCGGCCGATCATCTCTTTGCCGTCATGCTTCGGGAGCGGCGCGCTGGCTGCGGCAATGTCGCGGCCTATCTTGTCTGTGGCTTGGCTGTCGGCTTTCATTTTTGGTACGCTCACCTGTCATCAAAGGCACCAGTTTAGCGCACCCGGATGACTAGTCCATGAAGGTTTAATCTTCGTCTGTGTCGGTGGTACCTGTCAAACCGGCCATCACGCGGGCGACAAACGGACGGGTTATTTCAGCGCGCTCGGCCAGTGCGCGCCGGTCGATTTCATCGACCAGTTGGCGCACGGCGCTGAACGACCGCTCCATGCGAGAGAGCATGTAGGCAATGACTGGTTCATCGACGGCGATCTGACGGTCGATAAACTGCTTGACTAAGACCCCGCGCAGCAAAGCATCATCGGGCGGTTGCAGCTCGGCCAATTCGGCAGCCCGCAACCGGGAGATGAGATCTGGCAAGGTCACCGGCCAGCGCGCCGGAAATTCTCGAGTGGTAATCAGGATGGTGCCGGCGTGTTCGCGCGCCAGGTTGATGGCGTGAAACAGGGCGCGTTCATTCAGATCCGGTGATGGCGCATCCTCAATCAGCAGCGCACCGGCGGACACGATTTCCAGAACCCGGGCTTCGGTGAGGTCTGATGCGCTGACTAGTTTGGCGCCGGAAAGCGCCTGCCAAACGGCGGCAAGATGGGTCTTGCCGCTGCCGGCCGGCCCGGTGATGATCAGGACTGGGTTGAACCATTGCGGCCAGCGTTCGATGGCCGCTACCGCGGCGGCGTTTGCAGCGGTGACCATAAAGTCGTCTCGGCCAAGGGCCGGGCGATGTTGCAGGTGGAACGCGTATTGCCCTGACTGAGATGCACCTTCGCGCGCGGACATGTTAGGACCCCTGAACCTGAACCAATCCTGTCAAACCGGTGCCACGACCTTAGTTTTCTACAGCCGTTGCGATCACTTTTTCTTCTTACGGTCCTCGGCCGGCGCCGGAGGGCCGAGATAAAGCCGGCTTGCGAGATACTGCTTCAAGGCAAACCTGGCCAGTACACCGGCCGCCGCGGCCAGTGGCACAGCCAACAGCAGGCCCACAAAACCGAACAAATACCCGAAGGCAAAAAGGGCGAACATCAACCAGACCGGATGCAGGCCAACACGGTCTCCAACCAGCTTGGGCGAAAGAAAATTACCTTCAAGGAACTGCCCGACGGCAAATATTCCAGCAACCATTAGCACCGAGATCCAGTCAGGCCAGAACTGCACCAATGCCATGCCGATCGACAGCACGCCACCGATGATCGAGCCGACATAGGGAATGAAACTCAAAACTCCGGCAGCCAGGCCGATCAACAGACCGAAATTGAGCCCCACGGTAATCAATGCGACCGCATAGAAGATGCCCAGCACCATGCACACGGTGCCCTGCCCTCGGATGAACCCGGCCATGGCCGTGTCAATGTCAAGGGCCAGCCCGCGGATTGTCGTAACGTGTTCGCGTGGTAACCAGCTGTCGACCTTGGCGACCATTCGGTCCCAATCATTTAGCATGTAGAAAATGAC
>JAEKFU010000235.1 GCA_016522385.1 Pseudomonadota bacterium | reverse complement strand
GCACCATCGCGATCGACGTTGAATATTGGCCGACGCCCGACCCGACCCTTGTCGCCGGTTCGCGGGAGCAGATCATGACGGCCTACCGCGACCTTCGCGAGCGCCTGGCCGGGCAGATCCGGAAACGCTTTGCCCGCTCAGCGCCGCCGGAGTGACGGTTCGTTGCGGCTCAGGTGCGGCAGTAGAGGCTTTAAAGTTTCACCAAGACGGTTCACACGTGGCCGCGAATAGGGTACGAAACCGCGCCCGTGCTTCTCTTCGGGGGCGCACGATTTTAAAATGCCAATGGCCTTTGGCATTGAACCGGATAGAAGGATCTGAATGGCCAAGGAAGAAGTGCTGGAGTTTCCAGGTGTGGTGACTGAACTGCTGCCGAACGCCACTTTCCGCGTTAAACTGGAAAATGACCATGAAATCATTGCGCATACCGCCGGCCGGATGCGCAAGAACCGGATTCGCGTCCTGGCCGGTGACAAGGTTCTCGTCGAAATGACGCCTTATGATCTGAGCAAGGGTCGGATCACCTACCGCTACAAGTAAACAGGGCGCCGTATTGCGATGGCAAAACGGGAGAAGGTCGAATATCCGCTCGTCCTGGCGTCCGGCTCGCCGCGCAGGCTCGGCCTGCTGGACCAGATCGGCGTCGAGCCTTTCAAGCTGATGCCGGCCAATGTCGACGAAAGCGCGCAGCCGAAGGAGACGCCGCGGGCTCTCGCCAAGCGGCTTTCGCGCACCAAGGCGGAGGTGGCCAAGCGCAATGCGGAACGCGACCCGGATACGAGCAACGCCTATATCCTGGCCGCCGATACGGTTGTCGCCGTCGGCCGGCGCATCTTGCCGAAGCCGGAACTGACCGACGAGGCCGCCAACTGCCTGCGCCTCCTCTCCGGCCGCGCCCACCGCGTTTATACCTCGCTCTGTCTGATCACCCCGCGCGGCAAGGTGCGCCAGAAAATGGTGGAGACGCGGGTGCGTTTCAAACGCCTGACCCATGTCGAGATGGAAACCTACCTGGCGACCGGCGAATGGCAGGGCAAGGCCGGCGGTTATGCCATTCAGGGCCGGGCCGGGGGTTTTGTCACCAAGCTGGTTGGCTCCTACACCAATGTCGTCGGCCTGCCGCTGAACGAGACGATGACGCTCCTGGCGGGCGAGGGCTATCCGGTCTACCGCAACTGGACGGAGCCGGCATGAGCGAAGACAACGGCATGAGCGAAGGGCCCGGCGCGCAAGGCAGCGGCGCGACGGAAAAGACAACACAAGACGTTGCGGGCACGGAGCGCGGTGATGTCGTTCCCCTGCGCCCGCCGAAACCCTGCCCGAACTGCGGCAAACCCTCCACCCGCAAGGCCTATCCCTTCTGTTCCAGCCGCTGCGCCGACGTTGACCTCAACCGCTGGCTCACCGGCCAGTATGTCGTGCCCGGCCGGCCCCTGGAGGACGGCGACGAGGAAGAGGCGTGACGGGGCGTTTGGGGCTCTTCGCGCTGCAATCGGGGCTGTCCTCGCCGGCTGATATCCGGCGTTTCAGATCAGCTTCGATCAGACCCGGCAGGCTTTGGAGAAAAAGTCGAAGTGATGCGGCTCAGCCATCTGGACAGGGCCGGGCGGAGCCTCTATAAACCGCTCGCTTTCCGGCGGCGCGAAGCCGCATATTCAGAGCAAGCCCAGGTAGCTCAGTTGGTAGAGCAGCGGACTGAAAATCCGCGTGTCGGTGGTTCGATTCCGCCCCTGGGCACCATATTTTTCAAAGAGTTAGTAGATTTAGTGTTTTCGACAATTTTGCCTAGGTAACGTCCTAGGTAACACAAGCAGCTATTATTGAACTCCCACAGCAATTGTCCAGTTTCGGCCGGGTCAATCATGCCTGGGTGATCGTTAATGCGAGAATTCTTCGCGTAATTAGGTACTCGCCAACTGGCCATTTCCTCTGCTGGATACGGTTTCAGAAGATGTGTTGGGAATTCTTCGTTGCACAGCCATGTCCCAGCATTTTCCGGCGCCGGTATGACCGGCATTAAACAGGTCAAGACCTGATGCGCGACGCGAATTTCTCGGCGGCTAGAACAAAGTCGTTCATCGCGGGCGATAGCGCTGTCATCAAGACAATCATTTGGCCCCGCGGATTACGGCGTGTGGCATTGAAAAAAAATTCCCACGCCAATTGAACGTCGGCGGCTGCCAGTCTTCCAGCGGATCATCGAGAGGTTGGCAGTTGTCCTTCGGATCTGGAGATACGTTCAGTGAACCATCGCTCATCGAGGCCTGGCCGACGGCACAGATGCCTGCGCTATCGATCACCGCCTCACCCGCGACGAACTGCAGGCCATCATCACCCAGATCGCCGTCTACTGGCGTGCCCGCCGGCGTCGAATGCCACCGCATCGCCAAGGAGATCTTTGCAGAGATTGACGGGGCCTGAGGCGGGCAGCATGCGGGCACGCAACGCCACGCCGGTGTCCAATGTCCTGGGCCGGTTCGGGCCAGGTCTTGGCGGTCCCGCCAGGTTCAGCGCCTACATCTGATTTCGTTCACTCGCTTCATATGTCCGATCGATGAGCCGACAAACCACCGCAAGCACTTTTGCTGCCGTTGACTTCAGGTCCATGGTCGCGTCGACCACCACGAACTCCTTGTATCCGGCAATCGGCGAGTTCTGCACAGCATTCTGCTGCCGGCCGATTTCATCGATGGTCAGTTCCGGCTTGTCTCTCCAGATGTCCGCCGGCGGCCGGTTGATGAACAGGATAAGATCCGGCCGAGGCACAACCGCCTCGAACAAACGCAGCAAGGGCACCGGCACTCCCGAATGAGCATAGCCGAAGTAATAGTCGTACCAGTACCGGGAAAAGACGTGGACGGTTTTCGATTCGGCTTTTCGCGAAAATATCAGCTTCAGCCAATATAGAGCATATTCGATCGTGTAATAAATTACGATAACAAGAGATTTCGGCACGCTCATACGAGCTATATTATGCTTTCTTACTGAATTCGGTTCGAGTGCGGTTTTCGCCTTGCGTTTTCCAAGCAATTTCCATATGGACGGGAAATACTCAAAGCGGCGTTCATACTGCTTGACGGTGAGGTCAGGATATTTCTCGCACAGCTGCGAGCACACGATCTCGCGCACAGAAGTCTTACCGGTACCGTCTGGTCCAATTATCGTGATCAGCATCAGTCGTAAATCCACCGTACGGTTCTGCTACGCAACCATTTGAGGAAACCGGAAATTTCTTCCGGAAGGTTTCGTGAAAGCCTGGTGATCAGGAACGCGACGGTGAACAAAAGCCGCCTTCGCCTGATCCAGTCCACGTCGTCGCTTTGTATCCTGGCAACCATGGAGCCTGCGCAACAGGCAAACAGGTGATCCTTGAGGAGGCGTTCATAGGTGTCGGGTTCGTTCTGGACCCGCCTGACAAAGGCGGTCCACCATTGCGGCTTCCTTTGCAGGTTGCCGTCCCTGAAGAGTTCCTTTGCCAGAATGACGACATCGCCCATCTCTTGGCCGATGAACCGCACGTCGCTCCGCATTATCGATGAATCCAGCACGCTAGCGTAATCAACAACTGAAACCCCTCGCAGATTTATCTTGTTTTCAATATCAAGTATTATTTGTGCATCTTTGTGAGAAATAAGAACATTCTTCTTAAACAATCCGATTTGCTTGATGGACATAGCGAGATTTCGAGTCTCTGAATACATCCTCAGCACATTGAGAAAGCTGTCTGCGCACTCGTTTCGAACAAGCAAATCAATATCATTGTAGCAATCTGACGCTTCAAGAATATCTTGCGGCCTGAGAAGCACATATTCGCAATTCTGAAGCGTAGCGTGCTGCAGCAATGGCACAATATCCGACTTCTCCAAACCCATCTCGATCGCTCGTCTCAATGGATAGCCGTCATGGATGGTGGTGTTGCACTAATGCTGACGGCAACTTGCGCAGAAACCAGCCGAATTCGGAGAAGAACGGTAGCGGGTCATCCCACGCCCAAGTGTCCCAGCTTTCCCGCCCAAGAAAGACGTGACGCAGCTCGGCGACAACCGAGCCGAGCGGTTCGGTCATCAAGGTTGGATCGCTCTTGTCCGCCCGCAGATTGCGCACTAGCCATTCCGCATCGAGCAGGATGTTGCGGCCATAATGGGGCACCCGGTAACCCGGGGCGAAATCCGTAGCGCCATGCCATAGCATCGCGTAGAGCCACGCGGGAAAGTCCGCACCGGTTGCCATGGCAAGCGGCAGGGAACCCCAAAATCGTCCGTTGATCTCGACAAAGATGAAAGCGTCTGCCGACGGGTTGAGCTTGTACTCGATCATGCCGACACCCGTGTAGTCCAAAGCCTGCACCAACTTGCGCGATGCAGCTAGCAGCCCTCCATGCAGTTCAACGCTCTTGCGGTAGGAACTGCCTCCGCCATGCAGGGGCTGGTGCACCCGTTCGTGCTGGAAGGCAAAAAGAATGTCGCCCTTGTTGGCCAGGAACTCGACGCCGCAACCCAGACCGTGAAAGTAGCGCTCGACGATGTAGGAGGCCGGGCGACGGGCAAACAGTGCATTAATGTCGTCGGCGCAGTACAGCGTCTGCACGAACTGTTTTGAGGACAGATTGTCCTCTGTGAACGAGCTGATAGGCTTGATGACGACTGGAAAGCCGTGCTTTTCGGCGAACCTCGACGCGGCATCGGCACACTCGAACACACCGCCTTCGGCAACCGGGATGCCTTGATCGACAGCCAGTTCCCGGGTGCGACCCTTGTTATAGCTGACGCGATAGGCCAAGTCGTTCAGCAGCGCAAAACGGCCCTCCAGTTCACCCAGTTCGCGACGGTGCTCCTGGAGCGGAATGATCCCGGCATCTGTCACCGGGAAAACCGCTTCAAAGTCTTCGCGCCGGACCAACTCCAACAACCGCGCCAACCATTGCCGCGGCCCCGCTTCGTATGCCGGCAGACAGTGGACCTGCTTGAGATAGCGACACGCCGCAACAGGCCCGCGGTCCGGCTCCCGCACTGCCAAATGCACCGCCAGACCGCGGCGGCCGAGCGAACGCACCACGGCAAGGCATGCACGCGTGTTGCCTAGCTTGCCGAGGACAAGCACCTTGCCCTGCTGCCCGCCCGAACGTGCCGACTTTCCGATCATTACCTATAACTCGTACCACTAACCATTCGCCATCTGTCTTTAGGACCTGAACAGTCAACGCTCACGTTCAGTACGAGGACCGTGAACCGTTGAGGTAGTGTAACACGAGA
>JAEKFU010000234.1 GCA_016522385.1 Pseudomonadota bacterium | reverse complement strand
CTGGTTCACAAGTCGCGTCGGCCGGCACAGATAATTGCACGACACTTTCGTCAGTAAACCAAGTCTCCTCAAGATTGCTGCCTGAGCCGCCACGGTCGACAATTAGAAAGTCGCTGTCCGGCTCCAGCACCAGCAACGGGTGATGCCACACATTGCGGGCATAGTTGACACCTTGCGTACCGGTTGCCCGAAATGCCCTGAGACCAGCCGGATCGCAGGGGTCGTCGAATGACGACACCACAAGCAGCCAGTCGCGATCTTGCAGCGGATAGAATGCCTGACTGCCCAAGGGGTGTCTCTCCATGACTTCCAGCGTGATCGGCTGTGGACGCGGCTGGCTGCGGAAGATGCTGATTAGCGGTGTACCACCCTCGATCATCACATCGACCCTGGCGAGGTCGTGGAACCGCTCCGTTGTGCCTTGGTTGATCGCAAAATGTTGCGCCCCGGTCGTCTCGATGACATCGCCAAACGGCGCAAAACTCTCTCGGCTCAAAGGCTCTGTGTTCAGGATGTTCGCCATCGTGTTTAAAATTCAGTCTCTCGGGCCCGGATAATGGCTGACACGACTTCGTTGTAAGGCGCCGCCGTGCCGGCTTCCCTGGCCACCACCGGCACCATGCCGTTGATCACGTCGATCTCAGACTTGCGGCGATCGAGATGGTCGAGCAGCATCGACGGGCGAGCATTCGGCACCTTTTTGGCATAGGCCGTGACATAGGCGGCTGGATCGTCAAAAGAGAACGCGACACCTTTGGCCTTACCGGCGGCGTAGGCCTCCTTGGCGCAGTTGAGCGAAATCTGCCAGGCGTCAGGATCGTTCATCATTTCGATGACCGTGCGATTGAACACCGTGCAAGGCGCACTAAGGGTCACGTTGCACACGAACTTTTCCCAGATCACCCGACTTATATCCTTATACCCCTCAGCATTGAAGCCGGCGCCACGCCACATATCAACAACCGACGAGAGCCGGTCGGTCATCTCGCCGTTCATTTCACCGATGCGCATCAGATCCATACCGTTATGGTGGGCATGGCCTGGTCCGCGGATCGAGGCACCGAAAGCCTGGGCGACGCCGAGCAGGATGTGCTTATGCGCGACATGATGGGCAATGCGCGCGCCCGACCCGAGGCCGTTCTGGATCGCCAACACCATGGTGTCGTCATCGACAATGTCGCCGATCGACTGTGCCGCCTGCTCGACTTGAGCCGCCTTGGTGGCAATGATAACCAGATCGCAAATGCCGGCATCGCTCGCATTTGCCGAGGCCTGAATCGTCTTCACCGTACGGTCGCCGCTAAAACCCTCCAGCCTGAGCCCGTCCTGGTTGATTGTCTCGACATGTTCCTGCCAGCTGTCTATCGCCCATACCTCGTTGCCGGCATCCGCCAGCAGCGCCGCATACACCGAGCCCATCGCGCCGGTTCCGATGATGGCGACCTTCATGCCGCCACCTTCAGCCGGCGGTCGATCTCGGCAATATGGTTCGGTCCTACTTCGCAGCATCCACCGACAATCTTTGCACCATCGGCGATCCACTTTTCGACATGCGCCGCATAGGTTATCGGGGCAAAGCCGCGCCGCTGACCAAGTGCCGAAACGCCCTCATCCAGTACCGTCCAACCCGCCGGTATGGCTGAAAATCCGTTGCCGTATCCACCGGCATAGTGCGCGCCAAGACCGACCAGTTCTTTCATGCCTACACTGATGCTTTCCGGCCAGCAGCAATTGGCAAGCACCGCCTCGACCGCAAGCCCGTCCAACGCCGCCCAGGCTTCGGTCAGTGTCTCGCCGCTTCGCAACAGGCTGGAGCCTTCATCCTTGAGTGTCCAGGCGACCCAAACCGGCTTGCCTGCCGCCTGTGCCGCGTGGGCTGCGGCATAGCCTTCGGCCGCGCTCGACATTGTCTCACACAAAAATACATCGACATAAGGTGCTAGTAGCTCGACATGTTCCCGGTAGATAGGTTCGATCTCTTCAAACGGCCCGACCAATTCCGGCCGATAACTGCCGTTGAGCGGTGGCAGCGAGCCGGCAATCAGCACATCGGTGGCGGCCTCATCACGCGCCTCAACAGCCAGCTGCCCGGCCAGCTTCATAAGTTCTGGAAACCGGTGGGAGATGCTGCCCGACTGGTCCAACCGTGAGCGCAGCACGGTATAGGTGTTGGTGGTGATTATCCTGGCGCCGGCGCGAATGTAGTCCAGATGCACCTGCCGGACTTCAGCGGGACATTCCAGCAGCACGCCGGTGCCCCAAAAGGCCTTGTCGCCGTCATTGCGCCGTTTACGCAATTCCTGGCCCATTCCGCCATCAAGCAACGCAACGCCGCCTGTCAGATACCGATCGAGCGTCCCCACCACATTTACTCCGGCCTATTCATCATCGTCCGGCAACTGCCGGCGCACCCAGTTGTGAAAGTTCTTTACGTGATATTCTTCCGGCATCAGCACGCCATGCTCAAGTGGGGCCGCATGCAGCCCGCGTTGATTTAGCTCGCATGCCGCCAGATCCTGTTCCATCACCAGTATGGCAAAATCGACAATCTGTGAAACGTCATAATCCTCAGCAGTGGCGGCCTGTTCGGTGACCAGCCATTCGGCGACGAGCTCGGTCCGCTCGGCGGACAGCGGCAACAGCCGCACAATGCGGACGTGATCGGCGTAGCCGCCGACGAACATGCTCGGCAAGGCGGACGCATAGGTTTGACCTCGCGCCAGATCCTCAGGTGTCAACGAGGCGATAACCTGGCCCTGTGCACTGCCATCCATCGACCAGGTCTCGCCGCCCGTGCGCAATCCGCCGCGATACCTAGGATCATCCTCCCCGATACGGTCCTGCCAGCCTGGTACGTCTCTGGGATCAACGATCCGGCGGCGATACATCGGCACCAGGTCTGACAGTTCCGGATGGACGTTTGGGCAATGCAGGCATTCGTTGAAATTCTCCCAAAATGTCTTCCAGTTACAGTCCATGATTTTTCGCCACTCATGTACGGTCACCATTTCTTCGATCGGATGATTGGCCAGGTTGCTGGCTTCGCGTTCGAATAGTTTTCCAGCGTCCCATGTCGCGTTCCGATCAAGATTGATGAAAATCAACCCGCGCCATTCTTCGATAGCCAGGCGAAACAACGGATAGTCGCTTTTCTCAAACCCGATCGGTTCGGCAAACGAGGTCGTCTTCACCAATCGCCCGTTGTTCACAGCATAGGACCACTGATGATAGGGACATACAATCAGTTTGGATTTCAGGCGTCCTTGCCTTTTGGCGCATAAGATTGACCCGCGGTGCCGGCAGGTATTGTGAAACGCCTTGAGCGCGCCTGTCCCGTCGCGCAGCACCACAAGGTTCTGATCACCGATCTCAACCGTCCGATAGCTCAGCGCATCCCCAAGATCGCGTGCCCGGCAAACATAAATCCAGTTCTTCCGCCAGATCTCGGCAAGCTCGCGACGATAGTGCGCATCCTCAAAATACCACCGGGCCGGTAGAGATGCTTCAGCTTGCTTGAGAGAGTTGTAGTCTTCAAGCAATTGCGATCGTTCGAGCTTGTTCATCACCGCGCCCTTCGCCATGGCAGCTGAACCACTGCTGCGAGCCTATCATATTGCAGCGTCAAACGGGGTGGCTACTCAAAAGCAACCCGGAAGATGTTGGAACACCTTTGGTTGCGGATCGAACAGCGCGAGAGCGTTGGTGCGGAGTATCGCGGCCAGATACGGGCTGGAGCGAAAGGGTAAGATCCGGCACTTGGTCCCGGGCTGGCTGTTAAAACGATGCGATAGGCGATGGTGTTGACCCGGAGGTGCATCCGTCCGGCGTGGAATCGCCTCGACATCATCGGTAAGCGCGCGTTTTTGTGTGGTTGAAGGCAATTTCAAATTGACAATGTTCCTATTTTGTTCTGAAATTGGAATATGCAATACAGCTTTTCGTTCATACACCCTCCGAGCTTGTCGAAATCCACCGGCGGCTAACCACGCTGGTTCCAAATGACAGCATCATGCTCTAGATATGCCGAGCTTCAGGCGACCAGCAATTTTTCATTTCTGCGCGGTGCTTCCCATCCCGATGAACTGGTCGAACGTGCCTGTGAGTTAGGGCTGAGCGCCATTGCCGTCACCGACCGCAATACCTTGGCCGGTGTCGTTCGTGCCCATGCTGCCGCCAAGAAGGCTGGCCTGCATTTCGTGGTTGGTTGCCGGCTCGATCTTACCGATGGCCCGAGTCTATTGTGTTATCCGACCGACCGTGCCGCCTATGGTCGGCTTGTCCGGCTTTTGACCAAGGGCAAGCTGAATGCGGAAAAAGGCGACTGCCACCTTACGCTTGACGATGTCAATGCCCACGCCGCAGGGCAGATTTTCATTCTGCTACCGCCGCCGCGATGGCGGCCCGCCGCATTTACAAAACTGGTACACGACATTGCCGCCGATCTCGATGCACCATGCTTTCTTGCCGCCCATCATCACTACCGCGGCAACGACAAACACCTCATAGCCTGTCTCGAAGCCATCGCCATCCAAACCGGCACGCCGTTAGTTGCAACCGGTGATGTGCTTTACCATCTGCCCGACCGCCGTTCGCTGCAGGATGTCGTGACCTGCATCCGTGAACACTGCACGGTTGCGCAAGGCGGCTTTCGCCTCAATGCCAATGCCGAGCGCCATTTGAAATCGCCGGATGAAATGCTGCGGCTATTTGCCGGCCATGATGCCGCTGTGGCGCGCTCAGTGGAAATTGCCGAAAGCTGCCGGTTCAGTCTCGATGAACTGCGTTACAATTACCCCCAGGAGCCGGTTCCGCCCGGCAAGACGCCGCAGGGCCATCTTGAAGACTTGACCTGGGCAGGCGCAAAACGGCGCTATCCAAGCGGCATACCCGAGAGTGTCCGCGCCACGCTGAACAAGGAGCTGGCGCTCATCGCCACGCTGGATTACCCGCTCTATTTCATTACCGTGCATGACATCGTGCACTGGGCGCGCAATGAGGGCATCTTGTGCCAAGGCCGCGGCTCAGCGGCCAATTCCGCCGTATGCTATTGCCTTTATATCACCTCCGTCGACCCCACGGAAATAGACTTGCTTTTCGAACGTTTCGTTTCGGCTGAACGCCGCGAACCGCCTGATATCGATGTCGATTTTGAACACGAACGGCGTGAAGAGGTCATACAGTACATATACCAGCGCTATGGCCGCGAGCGGGCCGGCATTGCGGCAACGGTTATCACTTATCGCGCCCGCAGCGCGGTCCGTGAGGTCGGCAAGGTCATGGGACTGTCCGAGGACGTCACATCGGCGCTGGCCGGCACCGTATGGGGTTGGTCCAGCGATGGCGTACCCGATGAACATGTTCGCGAAGCCGGCCTTGACCCTACAGACCCGGCGTTGCGCCGCGCACTGGAATTGTCGGGTGAGCTGATCGGCTTTCCCCGCCATCTGTCGCAACATGTTGGCGGGTTCGTGCTCACAGAGGATCCTTTGTGCGAGGTTGTGCCGATTGGCAATGCTGCCATGCAAGACCGCACCTTTGTTGAGTGGGACAAGGATGATCTTGACGCCCTGGGCATCCTGAAGATCGACGTGCTGGCGCTCGGCATGTTGACCTGCCTGCGTAAATGCTTCGAGCTGCTGCATCGTCACTATGGGCTTGACGTCGAGCTGGCGAGCTTCTTTCCGGCCACCGATCAGGCCACCTACGACATGATCTGCAACGCTGACACTATTGGTGTGTTCCAGATCGAAAGCCGCGCCCAGATGACTATGCTGCCGCGTCTGCGCCCGCGCGAATTCTATGATCTGGTTATCGAGGTTGCGATCGTGCGGCCCGGCCCGATCCAAGGCAACATGGTTCACCCCTATTTGCGCCGCCGCAAGGGCCTGGAGCCGGTTGAGTTCCCGTCGCCCGGTCCTGAACATGGCGATTCTGATGAGTTGGAGCGCGTTCTGAAGAAAACCCTGGGCGTGCCGCTATTTCAGGAGCAGGCCATGCGTATCGCCATCGATGCGGCAAAATTCACCCCTGATGAGGCCAACGCATTACGCCATGCCATGGCGACTTTTCGCCGCCGCGGCACCATTGAGACACTGGAACAGAAGATGGTCTCGCGCATGATCACCCGCGGCTATGATGCTGAGTTCGCCGCTAGGTGTTTCGACCAGATCAAGGGTTTTGGCGAATATGGCTTTCCTGAAAGCCACTCGGCGAGCTTTGCCCTGCTTGCCTATGTGTCGTCCTGGCTCAAATGCCACTATCCGGCCGCGTTCGCCTGCGCGCTGCTGAATGCCCAGCCCATGGGCTTCTACGCGCCCGCTCAGATTGTCCGCGATGCGCGCGAGCACGGTGTGGATCTCCGCGCTGTCGATATCAACATGAGTGAGTGGGACAATATCCTAGAACCGACCGGGCAGGGGGACTATGCCCTGCGCCTCGGCATGCGCCAGGTCGACGGCCTGCACAAGGAGCATGCGTTGGCTATTGTCGACAAACGCCACGACAGGTATGGCGATATCGATGCGCTGCACCGGCGCTCCGGCGTTCCTGTCAGTACGCTGGAGCGCCTCGCTGATGCCGATGCGTTCCGCTCAATGGGTCTTGCCCGCCGTGAAGCGATGTGGGCCGTGCGCGGCCTTGCCAAGGCAAGACCGTTGCTGCTTTTTGCCCATGCCGATGCCTGTGAAATCGGCGACGAGCCTGCCGCCAACCTGCCCGAAATGTCGCTGGCCGAGCATGTCATCGCCGATTACCAGACCCTGCATCTGTCGCTCAAGGCCCATCCCATGAAGTTGCTGCGCTCAGTATTCAAGCAACTCGGTGCGGTCACCACATCCACATTGCGTGATCTGAAAAACGACACAAAAGTTGCCGTCGCCGGTGTTGTGCTGGTCCGCCAGCGCCCCGGAACTGCCAAGGGCGTGATCTTCATGACGCTGGAAGACGAAACCGGCGTTGCCAATGCAGTCGTCTGGCCAAAAGCGTTCGAGGCCCATCGCAAGACAGTTATGGGCGCCCGCCTCATCGTGATCCGCGGTCGCATTCAGTCCCATGACGGCGTTATTCACGTTGTGGCAAACCGCCTCGAAGACCACACACATCTTCTGCGCGATCTGTCTGATGGCACCGTGTCCGACGGCGCTGCCGGCATGCCGCTCGACCGCGCCGATGAAGTCGCCCGCCCGGTCTACGGCCCCAACC
>JAEKFU010000223.1 GCA_016522385.1 Pseudomonadota bacterium | reverse complement strand
GTTGAGAGTCGCCAGGCTCAGGGTTCTCGTCGCCATCTTGCAGTTTGGTGAATTGACTATATTGCTCATACATCTGCGAGCGTTGTTGTTCGATCTGTAGTGACAGATTTGTCAATTCGTCGATTTGCTGCTGCAGGCGTTTATGGGCCGAATGGGCCTCAGAAGTGAACTCCTCGGGCACCGGGCGCGTCATTAACTCATTGCGCAGCGCAGCGATTTCCCGATCGCGCTCGATGATCAGTGATTCAAAGTGACTACGATCGCCAGTAGTGGAAACCAACGCGTCATCGCGATTGCGCAGCTGCTCCTTGAGTTGCTGCATCGCCTGAGTTCGCGTCGCCAGTTCTACTTCCAGCGGTTCGATATGCTGGTTGAGTTGTTCGATCTGCGCGTCGCGTTCGGTGATGGTCGCATTGCGCTTCTCAACCTCCTTGATGAGATGGTCAATTCGGTTGCGATTACGCGACGCTTCGGCGGTTTGTTCAGCAAGTCGTGTCTTCAAGTCTTCGAGCCGCAATTCGAGTTTGCGTGACAACATGGCGTATTCGGCGCGCAACTGATCACGCTCGGCCTGCAGGGCGGCTATTGTTGCCGGCGCGGACCGCTCAGTGCGGCGCTTGCCCAGTGTGACCGCATGGGACCAAATCAGCCTGCCAAGAAACAGCGCTAGCAACGCAGCGACGATGAATCCAAGCGTGACCAGCATAATTGTCTCGATTTGAGACATACTTAAACCCCGTCTGTGCTCAACTCACAAACAACCCGTCAAATTGCAAGATGTCCGCCAACTTGCAGCCCGTACTGTGGTGATGCCTGACAAAGTCGCCTCCTGTCCGGCATCTTTTTTCTGTGTGCAAATAGTGTAGCGTGTCGCGTTTGAGATGGCGACGGTAAAATTCCGTGATCAAACCGGAATGTGGATATGCCAGACGAATATCCGCAGAATTCTGGGGCTTTTCTGCAAAGATAATCGTTTACAGCGGTTCTAAGCCCACCTTAGGCACTCCACAGAGTGGGGAGATCCAAATTCATTGACTGCCGGCTAGAACGGGTTCCAGGTGGGGTGGCTAGTGTATTTCAGATAGCCAAGGTTTGCGCCTAGCCGGGCACCTACACCGGTGCGGATCGGGGCGAGTTTCAGCTTCTCGTTCGACTGGAAATTGACTCCGAATCCGCCGATGAAATAGGCTGACCCTTCGACGCCGACGAATCGGTCGTAAATGTCGCGCGGTGCATCAATGTCATAGACCAACACCAACGTGCGCGAGCCGTTGCCGCCGAAATCAAATCCCACCGACGGGCCCTGCCAAAACACCTTCTGCTTGGGACCGTTCTTGATGTAGAGCGTACCCTCGCCATAGCGCAGTCCACCGATGAATGCGCCGGCACCTTCTTCGCCGATGATATAGCCGCGTGGCCGGCCGGCCTTGGCAAAAACGTGCTCGACGGCCTGCGCCAAACCCTTGGTAGTTGTCCCGAAGAACCTATGGCCCTGATCGACGATCTCCCTAGATGTATAGGTCGTTTCCTCGTCGTAGCGATATGTACTGTCAGACTGCTGGGCCTTGGCGGAGCTGATACCGCTGCCGATGTCAATCGCACTGCCACCGGGCATGAACGTTGCCAGGACAATTGCCATCGCAGCGAGCGGGAGTTTCATAAAGCGCGTCATTTATCCACCTGTAGGTATCAAATGTGTGTTGTTTTCAACAGCCAGCCCGCATTACGCGGTGGCCGCAATTGAACTGATCCGCGGCAGTTCCTGTTGCTCTGAAAGATGCGTCCCGTGCAAATCACTTGCGATGGTCAATGTCGCCGGTCGATGCGGCTTTTTTTTGACCAATGTGACATTGCACAGATTGTTACTGCCCGAGACCTTCCAAACAGTTAACAGATTGCAAAGACTAGGCTGTCAGGTCAGCTCAGCGGTCGGATCACCGAAGGCTATGAAACCGGGGTTATCGAAACCACGCTGGCGCTTGCCATAGGTTAGCGGCGCACCGTCTTCGGTGACGATGCCGCCGCCTGCTGCGATCAAGACCGCGTGGCCAGCGGCGGTGTCCCATTCCATGGTCCGGCTGAAACGCGGATAGAGATCCGCCTCTCCTGTCGCCACAAGGCAAAACTTCAGCGATGAACCGGCGGATACAATCTCTGCCACTTTTCGCCCCGCGATCCACTGGTTGGTTCGTTCATCGCGGTGTGAGCGGCTGGCCACGACCTTTGCGCCTTCGCCAGGCAATCTACGGACCTTGATCTTGTGCCACTCGCAATCGTCAACATCGCCATCTGCCAGAAGACCAGCTTCAAGACTCCCTTTTTCGACCTCGCCACAGAACACCCTCCCGACGGCAGGCGCAAAGACCACACCGGCTGTTGGCTGCCCGTTCTCGATGAGTGCGATATTGATCGTGAATTCACCGTTCCGGCTGATGAACTCACGAGTGCCGTCGAGCGGGTCGACGAGAAAGAACCGTTTTGCGGTCACCGGCTCGGCGCCTGCCGAAACGGCTTCCTCGGCAATCACCGGCGTGTACGGTTCCAGTTTTGCAAGGCCGGCCAAAATAATCCTCTCTGCAGCAACATCAGCCTCTGTCACCGGCGATGAATCTGACTTCAGGCGGCTTTCGGGATTTGAATTGTAGATGCGAATGATTTCCTTGCCGGCATCGCGTGCCAGTGCAAGCAGACCTGACAAGAAGGGGGATGGTTGCATTTGGGTCTCCAGGACGGACTTACAATCAGGTGCAGAGAACAGGTTGATTCGCTTTCGAATCAATAATTTACGCAAAAAGGTGATAGGCGCTGCAAACACCCGGCCAAAATTATTGAGTCTCCTCAAAGGTTTGCGATCGATCGCGCTCGACGATTTGGAATTCCGCCCTGCAAGGCTATAAATGAACCCAGCTTGGGGATAAAGACAAGCAACCAGAGGGAACTTATGAACATTAACCCAAAATTGGATGATCTCGATCTGGCAGCCTTGTTGTGTAGCCGTGTTTGCCACGATGTTATTTCGCCGGTTGGTGCCATTGCCAACGGCCTGGAAGTTCTTGAAGAGGAAGATGACGAGGAGATGCGCAAGATCGCATTTGATCTTGTCAGCAAGTCGGCCAAACAGGCATCTGCGAAACTGCAATTTTGCCGCCTGGCGTTTGGCGCGGCGGGATCGGCCGGCGCGAATATAGATCTCGGCGAGGCCGGGGATGTGGCGTTGATGTTTGTGGGTTCCGAGAAGGTCAAGCTTGAATGGCAGGCGCCGCGCGAGAACCGGCCCAAACTTGAAGTGAAGCTGCTGATGAACATGATGCTGATGGGGATTTCAGCAATCCCCCGCGGAGGTGTGATTACCGTTACTGCTGACGGCGCGGGGCTGGCGGTGCGGGCCAACGGTCAAAATGCGCGGGTGCCAGAAAAATCACAGATGCTGCTCGACGGCTCGGTCGATGCCAGCGAACTAGATGCCAGACTGGTGCAGGTATACTACACGACCCGCCTTGCACAGGATGCCGGATTTG
>JAEKFU010000218.1 GCA_016522385.1 Pseudomonadota bacterium | reverse complement strand
CTTGAGAGTGAAGATGAGACACAAATCCGGTCCACGAGGCACAGCCTCGGAGAAACTTGTCAAAGACATTCGCCGCGCGACGCGCAAGCACTATTCGGCTGAAGAGAAAATCCGCATCGTCTTGGATGGATTGCGCGGCGAAGAGACCATCGCCGAGCTGTGCCGGCGAGAAGGCATTGCCCAGAGCCTCTATTACAACTGGTCGAAAGAGTTCCTGGAAGCTGGCAAGAAACGACTTGCCGGCGATACGGCGCGGGCCGCCTCTACCGGCGAGGTCAAGGACCTACGTCGCGAAGCCCGAGAGCTGAAGGAGGTCGTTGCCGAGCAGGCGCTTGAGCTACGGCTCCTCAAAAAAAGCATGATCGCGGATGGGGGAGACGACGAATGAGGTACCCCGCATCGGAGAAGCTTGAGATCATCAAGATTGTTGAGCAGTCGCACCTGCCGGTCAAACGAACCCTGGACATGCTGGGCATTCCGCACACCACGTTCTATGGCTGGTATGATCGTTACCAGACCGGCGGCCCCGAAGCTCTGGAAGATCGGATATCTAGGCCGTCGCAGGTGTGGAACCGTATCCCCGATGAGATCCGGGACAGGGTTGTTCAATTGGCTCTGGACAGGCCGGAACTGTCACCGCGTGAGCTGGCGGTGTTGTTCTCGGACACGCAGAAGTACTTTGTGTCTGAGAGATCCGTCCACCGCTTCCTCAAGGAACGTGACCTGATCACCAGCCCTGCCTTCATCACCATCAAGGCTGCTGACAGCTTCAAGGACAAGACTACACGGCGGAACGAGCTATGGCAGACCGACTTCACCTACCTGAAGGTGATCGGCTGGGGATGGCTCTATCTCTCAACCATCCTCGATGACTTCTCGCGCTACATCATTGCCTGGCAACTGTGCACCACGATGAGAGCCGAGGACGTCACCGATACGCTGGAACTGGCGCTGCAGGCTTCAGGTTGCGACCAGGCAAATGTCGTTCACAGGCCCCGCTTGTTGTCCGACAACGGCTCCAGTTACGTCTCCGGCCATCTCGCAGAGTGGCTCGATGACAAGGGCATGCAGCACATTCGTGGCAGTGCCTATCATCCCCAGACCCAGGGCAAGATCGAGCGTTGGCATCAAACCTTGAAGAACCGCATCCTGCTGGAGAACTACTTCTTCCCGGGAGACCTCAAGGCGCAGATCGGCGCCTTCGTCGATTACTACAATCACCACCGATACCACGAGAGCCTGGATAACCTCACGCCGGCCGACGTCTACTTTGGGCGAGGCCAAACCATCTTGCTGCAAAGAGAAAGGATCAAACGACAGACCATCGAAACCCGGCGGTTGCACCACCGCAAAGCCGCCGCATAGAATGACCAACCAGATGAGCCAGATACTCCATCAGCTCAACCTGACGTCTGTTCGAAAACATCTGGCAACAGACAATCGCCTCCGACAGTAAATGCTTGATCTTGGCAATCGCTTCGCGGATGCGCAGCAGCAACGCGTCACGTTCGCGGTTCATACGCAATCTGTCCTCGACGAGCTCGTTGATGTTTTCGAGGTTGCCTTCGAGCTGCTTTGCGGACCAATCGATCGTGTCGAGTAGGGATTCATCTTGGCCGACATCCCTGAGCTGAGTTACAAGCGCTTGCAGCCGTTCACCCTCAACAGCTACTTTCGCTCGGACCTGTTCTCGCTGAAGCGTGGAATTGACCGTAAGCATTGCGGATGCAGCGCTTACAACTCTTTCGGCTTGCCTTGACAGCTCCAGAGATAGAATGGCCTCTGGAGTGTGGTTTTGGGAAATCCTGTCGAGGACCTTGCCAGCCTCGTAAAACGAATAGAGTGCGGCGCCGGCGGCCAGCACCGCAAACATGCTGATTCCAAAAAAGGCAAGTAGGAGTCGAGTTCGAATTCCGTAACGTCGGAACATGGATTAGCCCCCTTACAAGGCAAACCAGTCAGCGAACAGCCCCCGGTCCTTTATATGAAGGCGAACCATACCACCTTATGTGCCGCGGTGCGTTCAGCTGCTCGGCAAACGGGGGTGCAGCGGACAATGTGGAAACGACGCCCGCTAATCCGGGAAATGCCAGAAGCTGCCCTCTACTAAATCCGCGAAGGAATCAGCGCAGTCAATGGTCTAGATCAATGCAACTTGAGCGGAAACGTGCTTAGGCCCAAGAACAACCCTTGGAGGAGTAACGCTCATGAAACTCGCACAAAACCTGAATTTATGCACCCTACACGTTGTTCTAACCGGAATGGTCTTGAGTGCTACAACTGTCACGGCGCAATCGGGGTCTGCGGAAGCCATCGAGGCCGGAAGGAAGGAATTTGCGGAGAATTGCGCCGCGTGTCATGGATCTAGTGCAAAAGGAACTGGACCACTGGCATCCGAGCTAAAAAAGACTCCACCCGACTTGACGCAGATTGCAATAAAGAATGATGGCCACTTTCCGTACGGCAAGATAATTGAAACAATTGACGGTCGACTGGAGGTGATGAGTCACGGTGCCAGGGACATGCCGGTTTGGGGAATGAGATTTGCCGAGGAAGGCGATCCCACCAGTGCACAGGGCCGGATTTTGAATTTGACTCTCTATTTGGAAAGCATCCAAGTGAAATAGGCAGCACCAGCAGATATAGGGTTGTGAAACGCTCTTGGAAGCCTTTCTGCCAATGCTTGGTACTAGAAGGTATGGGCTGCTCGCTTGGCGCTAAGGAGTTAGCCCGCGAAGGCGGAATCCTGCAAACCATAGGAGCAGCGTCCATTCGAGCTTTCCGGTGGTATCGATACTGGCAAGCATGTATTTCACATTACCTGCTTTGATCCGACCGGAACGGTTGTTCTGTACCACAACATTAAATGTTTAGCGCTGGTTGTCACGCTCGGCAAACTGCCAGGCTGGGCTTGTAGGTCTTGACGCGTGTCTGGGTGTTCACCTTGTTGGCTGCGCGTTACGACAGCTGGGGCTGGCAGGTCGACGTTCGAAGTGGCAAGCTACCGCCGTCTGGACCAAAGACAAACAGGGTTTCAAAGCGGCTCGTCAGGACCTCTTTCGATTGCACAGAGAGGCCGAAAGGGGGCAACAGCCGTCCTGACAGCCTGCCGACACATAGGTCCGGTGTCGATCTGTGAACGGAAGGAAACAGCCAAAAAGGAGACCTTTGAGCGGTGAGTTCTGCTGTCAGGGGTAGAGCGGACTACCTGTCACCGAAGCCATTTGGTCTCTTGAGTGCTAGAAATCGACGTTCGTGCTCAAACCAAAGTTAGCGTTGCAAGACCGGTTTGGTAATCCTAAGACGGTAGTTATTGGGTCACAAATCCCCTTTCTGGGTGCCCCCTGCGAGGTCTGAAAGGTGGCCTATAGCCGACGTTTCTGCCAAGAAGGTCTGTTCTCACGGGTATAAGCTACCGTGATAGATTGTGTGCCGAGACGGCAACTTCGTGCCAGTAAGCGACATTCGTAACACCGAGACTCGGCCCTGGAAAAAGGCAAATTGTCCGTTGCGGCAGAATCGAATCGCATTAGACTAAAGTCTAAGTTGCACGAAGATGTAACCTCCACAGTTAGCTAGTGAACCTTCCTCTTACCAATGTGGAACTAGCCATCAGAGCGAGGCCCCGCGATCCCACATCCCTATTCCATTTGGTGGGGTCTCGCTCTCTAAACCAATCCAGTGTTGATCATAGATAATCCGTGAACTGACGATGCCGCCGAGCTAGCAAAGTCCGACCCAAGATGTTGGGTGCCAGGTGAAAAATCAATTCTATGGGGGCAAATAGATGACTGATGAGAATGTCGATATCGAACCAGAATTAACCCGGCTGACTGCCGAAATCGTGGCTGGATATGTCGGC
>JAEKFU010000194.1 GCA_016522385.1 Pseudomonadota bacterium | reverse complement strand
GGAACAAATCGGACTGGTAGCAACACTTCATTGTGGAACCCGCCATCGGTACGCACAATGCGCTGCAGTTCCTGGCGGTGCTTGGAGTATTCAATGGGAATGATCATTTCGCCGCCAATGGCTAATTGATCCGCCAGCGCTGTCGGTACTTTGCCAGCCGCAGCTGCCGTCACGATAATGCGCTGAAAGGGCGCCTGCGCCGGCCAGCCTTTTATTCCGTCACCGACCATCCCGGTGATATTCCGCCGTCCAAGTCGCTTGAAGCGTTCCTCGGCCTGCTTTGACAGTGTCCGATAACGCTCAATTGTATAAACCCGCCGGCACACATGGCTGAGAACCGCGGCTTGGTATCCCGATCCGGTACCGACCTCCAGAACCTTGGTCCGATCGGTGACGTTCAGCTTGTCAGTCATGTATGCAACAATGAACGGCTGCGAAATGGTCTGGCCGCAAGCAATCGGCAGCGCATGATCTGCATAGGCTTGATCCCTGAGGGCTTCGTTAAGAAACAACTCGCGCGGTACCTGCTCCATCGCCTCAAGCACCCGGGTGTCGCGCACACCTTGCGCCCTGAGCCGCATGATTAGCTGTATTTTGCGATAGTCTTCGCTCACACTGGCAAGTCCCTGGCGCGTGTTGCAATACACGAATCGTGCCCGATTTCAACGAATGCCCTAATCAAGAGCTGCGCGCAACGCTTCCATGGCTTCAATCTGGGTCAAGTTCATATGTAGCGGTGTCACCGAGATTTGGCGCGAATAGACAGCCTTAAGGTCGGTACCCTCGGCCGGCTTGCTCATTTCGCGCGCAAAACCGAGCCAGTAATAATTGCGCCCGCGGGCGTCAACCCGTTCATCGACGATCAGCATGTTCTGATCTCGCTTGCCCTGCCGGGTGACTGCAATGCCAACGACGTCATCGGTCTTGCAGTCCGGAAAATTGATATTGAGAAACACGCCAGGCCCTAGATCGAGCGACATCAATCGCTCGACAATGCCGGGGCCATGGTCACGCGCAACTTCCCAGCGCAGTTCCCTACCGGACTCAACGCCGTAACCCTGGCTGAGCGCCATCGACTTAATGCCGAGCGCGGTTCCCTCCATAGCAGCGGCAATAGTGCCTGAATAGGTTACATCATCGGCGATATTCTGGCCCCGGTTGACACCTGAAAGCAGCAGATCCGGCACGTCCGGCATAATCTTCTTCACCGCCATTAACACACAATCGGCCGGTGAGCCCTGCACCGAATATCGCTGCGCCGAATGCTCGCGCAGGCGCAAAGGATCGGCCAGCGAAATCGAGTGCGAGGCGCCCGATTGTTCGGTTTCAGGGGCGACCACCCAGACGTCATCGCTAAGCGTGCCCGCAATGTGCTCAAGCACAGCCAGGCCCGGCGCGCCTATACCATCGTCGTTGCTGACCAGGATGCGCAAGGCTCAACCCCCAATCCGTTCCTGCCCGCCCATATAGGGCCGCAAGACGTCCGGCACGGTAATCGAGCCATCTTTATTCTGATAGTTTTCCACCACCGCAATTAGCGTCCGGCCAACCGCCAATCCCGAGCCGTTCAAAGTGTGCACAAATGGATTGGCGCCGCCTTCTGCGCGACGATAACGGGCATTCATCCGCCGTGCTTGAAAATCATCACACACCGAGCAGCTAGAGATCTCCCGAAAAGCATCCTCGCCGGGCAGCCAGACCTCGACATCGAAGGTCAGCCGAGCACCGAATCCCATGTCACCAGTGCTGAGCGCCACGACCCGGTAGTGCAGGTCAAGCCGCTTGAGGATTTCCTCTGCACACTCGGTCATCCTATCCAATTCCGCACGGGACGCATCCGGCGTTGTTATCGACACAAGCTCGACCTTGTAAAACTGGTGCTGCCGAATCATGCCACGCGTATCCTTACCCGCTGCACCGGCCTCTGCCCTGAAGCAAGGCGTCAGTGCGGTCACCCGTATCGGCAGCTCAGCCTCGTCAACAATCTGTTCGCGCACCAGATTGGTGAGCGAAACTTCGGCTGTCGGGATAAGCCAGAAATCCTCTTTTGTCGGCGCCATTTCGAGCACCTGTTCAACCAGTTCGCGCAGGTTGATGTTGCCATCCCGATATGCGGCCTCCCTATCCGGTGGTGCCAATTCGAGCGCCTCGCCCAGCAGTCGCGCACGGCTGCCACTACTGGATGGAAAGAACTGGTCATCCATGAACTTTGGCAACTGCCCGGTTCCGATCATGGCGTGATCCTTGACCATCAGCGGTACACTACATTCTGTATAGCCATGCTCGGTGGTCTGAACATCGATCATGAATTGGCCGATTGCCCGCTCCAACCGGGCAAGTGCGCCCCGCAAAACCACAAAGCGAGCACCCGACATGCGCGCTGCCGCCTCAAAATCCATCATGCCGAGCGCTTCACCGATCTCGAAATGCTGCTTCGGCGCAAACGCGAATGCTGGCCGCTTGCCAATTCGCCGTACTTCCTCGTTGGCGCTCTCGTCAGCACCGTCGGGCGTTTCATCGAGAGGCAGATTGGGAATTTCATAGAGTATCGCAGAGATACGGCCATTGAACTCACGCTCGGTATCCTCACCCGATTGGACGAATGCCTTCAGCTCGGCAACCTCACCTTTGAGTTTTTCGGCCAGCTCATTGTCGCCGCTCGAAATTGCGTGACCGATCTGCTTGGACAATGAATTGCGCTTCTGCTGGGCGTCTTGGAGCTTATGTAGATGCTCTCGCCGTTCCTCATCCAGTTGCAGGATGGCTTTCGCACAAGGTTCGACACCGCGGCGTTTCAGGCCGTTATCAAAGGCGTCCGGATTGTCCCGGATCCATTTCAGATCAAACATTGTCTTTCAACTTGTCTTGCAAGGAAAACGCTTCGTACACACGCCCATGTGTATAGGCGCAACGGCCAAGAGTCGTAAAGCGACAGATGACCAATAGCGCCGTGCGAGTACCAATCGACATTTGTGGAGTTGTGGTGTTGGAGCCGTCTATTTAGTCAATGGTTAGCCGCGAAATGTACCGCAGTGTAGCCCACATCAAGCCTTGAGCGGTGACTTTCAATGGCAAAACAGGCCGCGTCCGGTACGGATTTGCATTGGTTGGCCCAGTTCCGCACCTTTCGTCGTCGAATACGCCCGATATTTCCATCGTCCCGATGGTTCGAAACAGGGACAGTTCATTCGCAGCAAAACCGCAACCGTAAGTGTTGATTGGCCTAGGGTCTGTTGAGTATCAGGGTTGTGGCGCTGGTTTGACAGGATTGGTTCAGATTTAGGGGTGTGAGGAGGAAGGACATGCTGGCATATTCGACGACGAACACCCCTGAAGATGGGCCAATCCTG
>JAEKFU010000086.1 GCA_016522385.1 Pseudomonadota bacterium | reverse complement strand
CCCTACCGTGATACATTGACATCCTCTTTGGCAAAGCCGGCCAGCTGAGAATAGCCCTTGACGATACCTTCGAGCTCGGTATGGCTGGCCACATCGGACAATTTGTCAAACCCGTCCGGTGCGCGCTGGTTAACCACATCGATCACCCGTTCCGGGCCACCAATACGATTGGTCCGCACGATCTCTGACGTCGTCTCCAGCCGATCCGCCTCATAGGCCTTCAGCGCCGCCTCGACATTGCCGTCGCCGGCCAGTTTGTCGGCCAGTGACCGTGCATCGAGCACTGCCTGTGATGCGCCGTTCGAGCCAACCGGATACATCGGATGCGCCGCATCGCCGAGCAGCGTTACGCGCCCAAAGGTCCATTGCGGCACCGGATCGCGGTCACACATGGGATATTCATAGAATATCTCTGTTGCCCTGATCAGTGCCACCGGATCGAGCACTTCGAGCGAGAATCTGTCCTCGACAAACGGCAGCAATTCATCCAGTCGGCCTTCTCGGCTCCAGTCTTCTCGCCGCGGTGGCGGCTCGGAACCGTCCGCCAGCTTGGCGCCGACCGCCCAGTTCATCAGCACCATCCCCTCATCGCCGGTATCATTGGAAATCGGATACAGTACCAATTTGGCATCCATACCGCCTGAGATCACCATCGAACGCCCGGTCAGGAACGGTTTCCATGGAGTCGCGCCGCGCCACAGCATGATGCCGTTCCAGGCCGGCGGCCCTTCGTCGGGATAGAATTTTGCCCGCACCGTCGAGTGGATGCCGTCCGCAGCTATCAAGGCATCGCCATGTCGTTCAATTATCCCATCACCATTGCCACGATGGGCGAATATCGCGCTGACACCGTCTGCACGCGTCGCAAAGTCCTGCAATTCATGCCCGGTGTGCACCTTTTCAGCACCCAGTCGCTCCAGCACAGCGTTGTGCAATACGCCCTGCAATTTGCCGCGGTGGATGGAGAATTGTGGATAATCGAATCCGGCATCAAGCCCGCGCAGGTCACGCCAGATTTCCTGGCCGAGTCGGTTTTGGTAGATCAGTTCATAGGTGCGGATCGCTACCTCGTCGAGTGCTTCAAGTAGGCCCAAATCGGCCAGTTCCTTGATTGCATGCGGCAGCGTGTTGATGCCTACGCCAAGCTCACGTATTTCTTGCGAGCGCTCAAAGACCTCGCAATCGATGCCCTTTTGATGAAGGCTGAGCGCTGTCGCCAGCCCGCCAACGCCGCCCCCGGCGATCAGTATGGTCATGCCGAGCCCATCGTTTCAGTCATTTGGTGCCGGGCAGAGCCATGCTCTGCCGGCTCAATCATGCACTACATCTTGCAGTCCTGTGCATGCGGATCAACGAAGTCCTTCAACACCACCTGCTTGGTCTTGTGAACCCATTTGCCGTCTGCCCCCTCGACCACTTCACGTACCACGAAGTTCTGGATCGGGAAATGATTATGGCCATATTTGTACGACCCGCGCACCGACGGATAGTCCGCTTTCATCAGCGCTGCCCGCATGGCGTCCTGGTCCTCAATCTTGCCACCGACAGCTTTGACCGCACTGTCCAGGAAGAACATCGTGTCATAGGCCTGTGAGGCATAAAAGCTCGGATAGCGGCCATGTTCGGCCAGGAAATCAGCCACGAAGCGTTTGTTCTGATCGTTGTCGAAGTCGACATTCCAGTGCATCGTGTCAAGCGAGCCGAGCACGCCCTTCATGTCGGCCTTCTGAAACTTCGGCAGCGAAATGCCGTCGACGGTGAACACCGTAAAAAGCTTCATCGTATCGCGCAGTCCCGCCTGGCCGAACTGCTTCATGAAAGCCCCGCCAGCCTTGCCGGGATAGAAAACAAAAATCGCTTCGGCACCCGAGGCCTTGGCTTTGGCCAGCTCGGCCGAGAAGTCCAGCTGGGCATCCTTGCCCCACTTGGTAAAGTCCTTGCCCTTGATCTCGCCCTTGAAAGTGCGCTCGACGCCTTTAGCCATGTCCTTACCGGCGGCATAGTTCGGCGACATGATATAAACTGACTTGACGCCTTCCTGATTGAGCACTTCACCGAGCGCCATCGGCACGGTGTCGTTCTGCCACGATGTGTTGAAGAAATTTTTATGACAGTTCTTGCCGGCCATTTTCGAGTGCCCGGCATTTGCACTGATCAGGAATTTGCCGCCATCCAGCACTGAATTGGCCGACGCCAGCATGACATGGCTCCAGATCAGTCCGGTGACCACATCGACATTGTCCTGTTTGACCAGTTTGTCGGCCTTTTGCTTGCCGATCTCCGGCTTGAAGCCATCATCCTCGACCACCAGTTCAACGGGCAAGCCACCGAGCTTGTTGCCAAGGTGTTTCAGTGCCAGGTTGAAACCGTGCATTTGCTCATTGCCGAGCACGGCGGCTGGCGTCGTAAGCGTCGTAATCACACCGACCTTGATCTTATCCGCCGCAACAGCAGCTGATGCGCTGACTCCCAAAGCGAGCACAGCCGCGAGCACTTTCTTGATCATGTAATCCTCCCTCAAATACCAAACAACGGACATAATCCGACGGAGGGTAAAAGTCCCCGCCGGGCCGCACGGCGTCACAATATACCGACCGGGCCGCGATGCAACAGCACTAAGCGAAGGATGGTGAATCCAAGGAAACCTTGCCCGACACAATTGGCCGCCACCAAACCACGCACCGGTCGGGAATACGTCTGACCTGGGCAAATCAGGATGTAGTCCAGCTGCCGGCCAGTCGATCCTGCTCGCCTATTGAATGGTGTTGCATTTTCCGATTGACTGGTCTCCTGTCCGTCGGCGGGTTGGCTCGAGGGCAATACACAACGCACAGCAAACGAGAAAGGGAGTAAGACATGTCGACATTGAGCAATACCCGAACGACCTTGTCCCGACGCCAGATACTTGTGTCCTTGGCCGCAGCCTGTGCTCTGTTCACCGTCGCCGCAACACCGGACGCCAAAGCCACCGACACACTCAATGCACTGGTCTGGTGCGATCACACTGACCCGGCCTTGATCGAACCGTTCGAGAAGGCCAACAATGTGAAGGTGAACCTCAAGGACTACGAGGGGACCGGTACGGCGCTCTCGATTATCGAACAGTCACAACCGGGCGATTGGGATGTCTTCGTTGTCGACGGTGTCGATGTGCCGCGCGTCGTCAAGGCTGGCATACTGGCGCCCCTGCCTGCCGACCAGTTGCCGACGGGCGACTTGTTCCCCGAACTGATCATGGCCGAAAATCATATGAAGGACGGCAAGACCTACGCGATTTCGGAGAAATTCGGCTACAACACAATCTCCTACAACAAGACCAAGGTTGATCCGGCCGACATGAAGGATATGTCGATCATCTGGAGCGACAAGTACAAGGGCCGCATCGCTGTTTATGACTACTACTTGCCGGTGATCGGCATGGTCGCACTTGGCCTAGGCAAAACCACCGCATCGCTCAGCGAAGACGACCTGCCAGCGATCCGCGACAAGCTTTTCGCCATGAAGGGTGTTGCCAAGCAGGTCGGTGAGGTGGTCTCGAGTCAAACTGCCATAGCCACCGGCGAAGTCGACATCTTGGTCGGCGGTGGCGAATGGGTAACCGCCGGTCTTACTGGTGAGAAACCGGAGCTTGACTGGGTGCTGCCAGACCAGGGCGGCGTGCGCTGGTCTCAATCGATTGGGGTCTTCGAGACCTCGGCGAACAAGGACCTGGCGGTCAAATTCGTGCAATATATCCTTAGCCCCGAAGGACAGGCACGGCTGGCGACTTCCTCGTGCTACTGGGCGATGCCGGCCAACGCCAAGGCAGGCGGTCATTTGAGCGATCAGCAGAAGGCCGCGCTGCGCTGGGATGACCAGAAGGACTATCTCGCGCGCTCGCAACTCTATCCCGTTCCGAGTCCCGAGCTTGACCAGAAAATGCAGGACGTCTGGACCGAAATGCTGCAGAAATAGGCATTGTCCCAGGGGCGCCACGTGTCTACAGATCAGGTTGCCGTGCGCGAACGCCGAAAGGCCATCGGCTTTGTGCTGCCTGCGCTGGTTTGGACGCTGTGTTTCTTCGTATTGCCCTTTGCATTCATGGTGGTGATGAGCCTGTGGCAACGCATCGGCACAAAGATCGTCCACACCTGGAGCCTCGACAATTACGCCGCGTTCTTTGCTAAACCGCATTTCCTGCAAGGCTTGGTCAATTCACTGGAGATCACCCTTTCCGTCACGGTCATCTCTATCCTGCTCGCCTATCCGCTCGCCTGGATTATCGCCATGCGAATACCCGAGCGCTGGCAGCGCGCCGCATTGATCCTCGCCATTCTTCCGTTCTGGACCTCCTATGTGGTGCGCTCCTATGCCTGGATGCTGGTGCTGGCACGCAGCGGAATCATCAACCAGTCGCTGTTGGGCATAGGAATCATTGATGAGCCATTGGAATTGGCATCGACCAGAACCGCCACCATCATCGGCTTCGTGCACTTCTTCGTCATGCTGCTGACACTCACCATCTATGCCAACCTTAAGCAACTGTCGCCCAACTATGCCCGCGCCGCAGCCGATCTCGGCGCCGGGCCGGTGCGCACCTTCATCCATGTCATCCTGCCCCTCACGATCCCCGGCGTCATGGTCGGCGCCTTCCTGACATTCGTTCTGTGCATCGGCGACTACATCACCCCGCAGATCCTCGGCGGCAACAAGGAGCTCGTGCTGCCGCAGATCATCATGCTGCAAATTGGCCGCCGCGCCGACCTGCCTGCCGCATCGGCCTTGTCGATCCTTTTGATGCTGGTCGTCACCTTCGTCTATGTGCTGAGCGCACGCTGGTTGAAGCTGGAGAGGGCCTGACAATGCGTTTGTTGTCGACCTGGAGCGGCGCCATCTATGCAGCGCTCATTTACGGTTTCATCTTCTTGCCGGTCATCGTGTTGGTCTTGTTTTCGTTTCAAGGCGGGCGTTTCCCGATTCCGCCGTTCAACGGACCGTCGCTAAAATGGTACAGGTCCGTGCTTGCCGACAGCACGCTCATCGATGCGCTGCTCAATTCGTTGCTGGTCGCACTCTCGTCATCGGCAATCGCCTGCCTGCTCGGTTTTCTTGCCGCCTATGGATTGGCCCGCCATCGCCTGCCCGCCGCCGGCGTGCAGCGCGCTTTGCTAACTGCGCCTGTCACCGTCAGCTATCTCATCATCGGCCTTGGACTATTGATCACATTCAACACCTTTGGTGTTGCCAAATCGCTGATGACCGTCGGCATCGGTCACATCGTAATCAACGCGCCCTTGTGCTTTGCCATCATCTACAGCCAGATGGGGGCGCATCAGGAGAATATCGAGCGCGCCGCCCGTGATCTCGGTGCCGCTGACTGGCAGGTCATGTGGCTCGTCACCGCGCCAATGCTGATGCCGGCAATCATGGCAAGCTACTTCCTGTCGGTGACGTTTTCCTGGGATGAATTCATCATTGCGTTTCTCTTGTCGCGTTTTGACGTTACGCTGCCGGTCGAGATCTGGAGCCTGCTGCGCTCCGGCCTCAACCCGAAGACCAACGCCGTTGGCTCGATCGTGTTCTTGATCTCGATCCTGCTCCTGGTCGTCATCGAGCTGACCGTCTTCCAAAAGGTAACCAGGCGATGACCGCAGACGTCAACATCGCCGGCATCACCCACCGCTTCGGTAGCTTCACGGCTCTTGAGAATGTCAGTCTGACCATCGGTGCCGGACGCTTTGCCGTACTGCTCGGTCCTTCCGGGTGCGGTAAGACCACCCTGCTTTCGATCCTCGGCGGCTTCATCAATCCGAGCCACGGCCAGGTGTTTATCGGCGGCAAAGACGTCACCGCGCTGGCGCCGGCAAAGCGGCCAACCACAACCATGTTCCAGGATTACGCCCTGTTCCCTCACATGAGCTTGCGCGACAATGTTGCGTTTGGCCTGCGCATGCGCGGTAACGATCGCTCCTCCCGCCATAAACGCGCCGAAGACCTGCTGAGTCAGTTCGGCCTGCCCGACGTGGCCGACAAGAGACCGCATGAACTCTCCGGCGGCCAGCGCCAGCGCGTCGCTCTTGCCCGCGCGCTGGCGGTTGAGCCAGATGTGCTCTTACTCGATGAACCACTTGGTGCACTCGATCTCAAACTGCGCCGTCAGATGCAGGATGAACTCAAAGACATTCAGCGCCGCATCGGCACCACTTTCGTACATGTCACCCACGATCAGGAAGAGGCCATGGCGATTGCCGATGATATCATCGTTATGAACGCCGGCGTGGTCCAGGACATTGGGGCGCCTGAAACCATCTACCTGAAACCGAAGAACCGATTCACCGCCGCTTTTATGGGCGAGGCCAACTTTATCGCCGGCGCGATCGCCGGTCAGGTCGGCAAGTCGCTACGTATCAGGACCGCCTTCGGTGAGCACACAGTGCCTAGGACGACCCTGCTTTCCCATCATCCCGAAACTGTTACGCGCCTTGATATCTGCTTTCGCCCAGAACACGTCCGCACCGACCTAAAGTCCCGTGGCGCGCTTGATCTTGGTCCGGCACAAATCACCGACATGGCATTCTCCGGCACATGCCATCGTTGTCATCTGCAGGTCAAAGACCAGACCGTCACCGCTCATCTGCGACAGAACACGACCGCTAAGGTTGGCGACACAATACAGTTGCAGCTGGATGCCGCTGATATCATCCTGTTGCCACATGAGGAGACTGCATGATGCAACGCATGGCCGCTGAAGACTGGTATCGTGTTCGCCGGGTCGGCGATGATGTCACCCATATAGACGAGCCCTATATCCAGACCTTCTACCGTTGCAACATTTGGCATATTCGCGGCCGCGATCGCGATCTCCTGTTCGACAGCGGCATGGGCGTCGTCAGCCTGCGCCAGTATGTGCCGCTGGTTACCGAGCGGCCGTGCCTGGCGGTCGCTAGCCATACTCATTTCGACCATATCGGCTGCCACCATGAGTTCACCGAACGCCTCATTCACGCAGCCGAAGCCGACCTGCTCGCTGCACCAACGCGGGTCAACACTTTTGCCGACAAATACGTTACCGACGAAATCTTCACTGCCCTGCCGCCGCAGCCCTATGTCTCGGCCGAATATGCCGTAAAAAAAGCCCCCGCAACCGGGCTCGTGGCCGATGGTGACGTGATCGATCTCGGCAACCGGCATTTCGTAGTGGTCCATACGCCGGGTCATTCACCAGGCGGTATCGCATTATGGGAGCAAAAGACCGGCATCTTGTTTTCCGGCGATATTGTCTACGACGGCCCGCTTATCGAGGGCGACGACCCGGCCGAGGCCAAAGACTATTACCAAAGCATGAAACGCCTGCTCGACTTTCCGGTCCGCATTGTGCACGGCGGCCATTACCCCAGCTACAGTGGTGACCGCCACAGAGATATCATCCGAACCTGGCTGGATGAAAAAGACGCCGGTTAGAGCGTTTCTTGTTGATTTGGAATCAGAACGAAATTCCCAACATGGCTCTTTTTCAAGAATTCCCGTTGTGCATCGGCGATCCGGTGCAGTGGAAAGGTCCTTGCGATCAAGGGTCGAATCTCACCCCTCTCAATGTAGGAAATCAAGTTGGCGAACACTGGCTCGTCCCACCCGGTACAACCAACCAGATTTAGGTCCTTCAGATAAAAGACTCGCATGTCCAAAGTAACCAGCGGTCCACCAATCGCACCGGAGGAAACATACCTGCCGCCTTGCTTCAGCACTTCCAGCATAGCGCCGAAGGCCGGGCCCGCGACATTGTCGACCACTACATCGACGCTTTTTTCGCCGAGACGCGCAACAACATTGGCATCGCGGTCGATGACTGTGTCGGCCCCGAAGGACAACACGTCATCGGATTTCGCACTTGCTGCAATGCCAGTCACCCTTGCACCGCGCCGCTTTGCCAGCTGCACGGCTGCCGAACCGACGCCGCCTGACGCACCTGCAACAAGTACGTGTTCTCCTTCGCCGACATTCGCCCGATGGAGCATATTCTCAGCAGTGCCGTAAGCACACGGAATAGTCGACAGTTCGGCATCGCTCCAATCACACTCAACCGGAAAGACCTCTGTCTCCGGAACTTTCACAAAC
>JAEKFU010000042.1 GCA_016522385.1 Pseudomonadota bacterium | reverse complement strand
GACCTTACCGGTAAAAAGGTTCTTGATATCGGTTGTGGATCAGGCGGCATCACCTTGGGGCTGGCCCGTGACCACAAGGCCGGCAAGGTAATCGGCATTGATGTCGAGGAGGCCGTATGCCGGGCAGCTCAGCGGCGCGCCGATCAATCGGGCTACACCGATCGGGTCGAAATTCATCTTGTCGAACCAGGACGATTCCCATTCGATGATACGGGATTCGACATCGTCTTTTCGAAGGACGCCATCGTCCACATTGCCGACAAGGAATTCCTTTCAAAGGAAGCTTTTCGTGTTCTGCGACCGGGCGGCTGGTTTGTTGCTTCGGACTGGCTGATCTCACATGACGGCGAGCCATCACCGAACATGCAGCACTACCTGGCGTTGGAGGATCTCGGCTTTGGCATGGCCTCGCCGGCGCGCTACGAGAAGGCCCTCATCTCAGCGGGCTTCACCGATGTGCGCCTGACCGACCGCAATCCTTGGTATCGCCAGGTTGCCCGATCGGAAGTTGCCAGGCTGCAGGGTTCTGAGCGGACAAAATTCGAAGAGGTAATGGGTGTCAAGGAAATCGCCGACCAAATAAGCACGTGGCAGGCGATGATCGCAGTTCTCGATAGCGGCGAACATTGCCCGCATCACTTTCGCGGTCGCAAGCCGTGAAGTGCTTGTTACGACATGTCAGCACCACCACCTGAATCTCAACACCCCTAGTTTGCGGGCGACAGTTTGCTGTAGGACGATGTGAAGCCGCTCAAGTTCACCGGCACCGCCACGGGTTTGCGTGCGACCGTCACGAATGTCACATTCATCCTTACGCCTTTCTTCATCGCCGCCAGCAGTTCATCGCTGATCGGTGCGCTTGCATAGGCGCCTTTGGCATCGCTGGTGTAGATGCCAAGCTTTGTCGGTTTGTTGTTGTCGATCTTGATGACGACACCCGCCGGCAGCAGCAGACCGTGCGGCAGCACAAGCAGCAGGGCATGGTTCTTGGCTTTGCGTTGTGGCTGCACCACCACTGTCAAGAGACGCTGCTCCTTCTCACCCCGCTTGATGCTCAGGTTCTGTACGATGCTGCATCTTTTCATCTTCTTGTCCGCGGACTGCTCGCAGCCGTAGACCCAGGGCTTAGCCGAGCCGGTGGCCAAGGGCGCAGCGGTCTGACTTTGCGCAACGGGTGTTCCGGCAAACAGTAATCCAAGCGACCACATACTAACCAACGCCATGCCGCGCCACTGCGCACAGCCATTAGAAAATCTCATCATGTTGTTGTCCTGGCTGGAACCGGTCTGATCCGGAATCAATGTTGTCGGCACATAGCACTATATGCTGGTTGTGCAAACAGGAAGGCAAGGTGGATCGGTTATCCGCAACTGATCTCCAAGGGAGGAAAGACCATGGTGGGCGATGCTGGGATTGAACCAGCGACCTTTCCGATGTGAACGGAATGCTCTACCGCTGAGCTAATCGCCCGTCAGGCGTTGACCTGTCCATATTACAGATCACGGTCCGATGACAAGTCGTATTCAAACGCTCATCAGGTGGGCGCCATAATGGTCCTCAAGGATCGGCCAGACATCATCAAAGTGGTCGACAACATGATCGGGACCGAAGTGCGAGACGTGTCGTTGGGTGTATCCGAAGGTGACGCCGATCGACGGCACGCCGGCCGCTTTGGCCGTCCTGATATCAGTCTCGCTGTCGCCGATCATCAATGAGCCCGAAACCGTTCCGCCGACCCTTTGCACCGCCTCGTGGTAAGGCGCCGCATTGGGCTTTGCCACGCCGATCGTATCCGGGCCGATGATCGCGCCGAAGTATTTGGCGAGATCCAGTTCGTCGATCAGCTTGATTGACAGCGCTTCGAGCTTATTGGTGCACACAGCCATCGCCAGGCCGTTCGCTGCGCATTTATCGAGCAACTCGATTACGCCGGGATAGGGGCGGCTGTGTCTGGCTATGTTGTTGGCGTAGTGATCGATGAAGGTATCGAACAGTTCGTCCAGCCGGTGAACCGCGACCGGTTCGCCGGTCCGGGCGAAACCAAGATCGATCAGTGTTCTTGCCCCCTGACCAACCATCTGACGCAACTCGTCGATAGCCATGGCGCGCCGACCGTGCGCCGTCAGCACCGCGTTGGTCGCATGCATCAGATCCGGCGCCGTATCGACCAGCGTACCGTCGAGATCAAACACCACTGTGCTCACTGCCATAGCGACAAAAACTCCGTCAGTTTAGGCCGAATTCGTCCACAAATCTCTTAAACCACTATGTTAGCTTGCGCGTGCGAATTTTCGCCAGGCGGCCAGCACTTGCCGCGCGTCGCCTGTTTAGCACAAGCCCTTAACCGATTCGAAAGACTCAATTTTTCTTCGTCTTTTCAAGCTTGATGTCAAAGTGCGGTGAATGGGCTTGCACGGCCCTTGGTGGCGGTGTCGAGTGTATGCTAAGACGCCAGTCAATAATTCAAGGAGGCTTGAACATGGACGTCAGCAAAACACAAGCGCTGCGCAGCATCATCAAGGATCAATCCCTGTTGCGCGAGGACTGCTACATCGACGGCAAGTGGGTCGGCAGCGACGCAAGAATTGATGTCACCAATCCTGCCAGTGGTGAGGTCATCGCCAGTGTTGCCAAACTCGGTGCCGAAGAAACTGCCGGTGCCATCGCCGCTGCCGACACTGCCATGAAGGGTTGGGCCGCGATGACCGCCAAGGAGCGCAGCAACATCATGCGCGCCTGGTTCAACCTAATGATCGACAATGCCGAAGACCTTGCCCAGATCATGACCGCCGAACAGGGCAAGCCACTTGCCGAGTCGCGCGGCGAGGTTGTCTATGGTGCATCCTTCATCGAGTTCTTCGCCGAGGAAGCCAAACGCATTTACGGTGAGACCATCCCGAGCCACAAGGTTGATGCCCGCATCGTCTGCATCCGCCAACCGGTCGGCGTTGTCGCTGCGATTACGCCATGGAATTTTCCCAATGCGATGATCACCCGCAAGGCAGGTCCAGCACTTGCTGCCGGCTGCACGATCGTCATTAAGCCGGCTTCTGAGACCCCACTCTCGGCACTGGCGCTTTGCGAGCTTGCCGAACGCGCCGGCATGCCGGCAGGCGTAATCAATGTGATCACGGGCAAGTCATCTGAGATTGGTGGCGAGATGACCTCCAATCCAACGGTGCGCATGCTCACATTTACCGGCTCGACCGAGATTGGAAAGATCCTCATGGAGCAGTGCGCCAGTACCGTCAAAAAGGTCGGCATGGAGCTTGGCGGCAATGCTCCCTTCATCGTGTTCGATGATGCCGATCTCGACGCCGCCGTCGCCGGTGCCATGGCCTCCAAGTATCGCAATGCCGGTCAGACCTGCGTCTGCGCCAATCGCATACTGGTGCAGGATGGCGTCTATGACGCGTTTGCCGACAAACTTGCCAAAGCCGTTTCAGCCATGAAGGTGGGTAATGGCACAGACGACGGTGTCACCACCGGTCCGCTGATTAACAAGGCCGCCGTCGAAAAGGTGCAAGAGCACATCGATGATGCCCTCGGCCAAGGCGCCAGCATCGTCGCAGGCGGCAAAGCGCTCGGTGGCAATTTCTTTGAGCCGACCATCCTGCGCGACGTCACGACCAAGATGGCCGTCGCCCGCGAAGAGACGTTCGGACCGGTCGCGCCGTTGTTCCGATTCACCGAAGAAGCCGAAGCCGTTCAGATGGCCAACGACACGGAGTTTGGACTTGCCTGTTATTTCTACACCCGCGACATCGGTCGGGTGTGGCGTGTCGGCGAGAGCCTCGACTACGGCATCGTCGGCATCAATGAAGGCATCATCTCAACCGAGGTCGCGCCGTTCGGCGGTGTAAAGGAAAGCGGCATTGGTCGCGAAGGCTCTTCGCATGGAATGGATGAGTTCATTGAGATCAAGTATATGCTCATGGGTGGCCTCTGAGCGTGACGCCCGACGAGCAGAAACAGGCGGCGGCCGACGCGGCGCTCGAACATGTCGAACAAGGTATGCGGCTGGGCCTCGGTACAGGCTCGACCGCAGCTAAGTTCGTTGACGGCCTAGGCAAGAAGGTGGCCGCCGGTCTGAACGTCGTTTGTGTGGCGACGTCTGAGGCAACGCACACCCAGGCCGCCGGCCTCGGCATCCCGCTGACCACGCTGGATGAGACACCGGAACTGGACCTTACCGTTGACGGCGCCGATGAGCTGGATGATAATTTGTCCCTCATCAAGGGTGGCGGCGGTGCTCTGTTGCGCGAAAAAATCGTCGCCACCTCCTCACAACGAATGATCGTCATTGCCGATGCGTCAAAGCACGTCGCCACGCTTGGCCGCTTTCCATTGCCCGTTGAGGTGATCCCTTTCGGGCAGGAGGCAACCCGGCGCAAAATCAAGTCGGCGGTCACGGCATGCGGTTGTGAAGGCGGCATCACGTTGCGCATGCACGACGGTGACGCCTTCGTCACAGACAACGGCAATTTCATCTATGACTGTGCTCTGGGCCGCATCGAAGAGCCTGAGACCCTGGCGCGTTTCCTATCATCAACTGCCGGGGTGGCTGATCATGGCCTGTTCATTCGCACCGCCGACATTGCGCTGATAGGCACACCCGAGGGACTGCGAACCATCAAGGTAGACAAGTGGCATGAGTGACTATGAC
>JAEKFU010000756.1 GCA_016522385.1 Pseudomonadota bacterium | reverse complement strand
GTAGGTATCAGCGCGAATGAAACGGTGCGCAGGTCCATCCGGCTCACCTTCCCGGGTAATCACCCCAGCAACGTGCCATTGTCCGCTCTCCCGCTTTGGCTCCGGTTGGATGACATAACCGTTATAGGCTTCCGGTTCGGCCAATGGGCCGCCGTCGGCATCGCCGGTCGATTGGCCGCCGAACAAACGCTTGAAGAACCCGCTCATGATCGTACCTGTGACAAATTAGATGACAGGTTCGCAGGACATTGGGCGAAGATCAAGCCTTGCTGGGATTTGTAGCGCCGATCCAAACAAATACGCCTTAAATGATTGCCAGATTGACTAATGTGCCAAAGATGATACCTGAAAGCACGGCACCGAGGAAGCCAAGCACGACATAGGCGGCAAAGACGGTTCTACGGACCAGGGCGAACACGGCGGTCATCGCTGGGATGCAACTGACTGCACCGGCGACCATGAAGGCCATCGCACCGCCGGCGCTCATGCCCTGCTCCATCAGACCGGCGACAAGCGGCGGTGCTGCATAGGAGTTCAGATAGGCCGGTGCACCGAGCAGTGCACTCGCGATGATCGGCAAAAGGCCGCCGCCGCCGACCAGGCCGGCAATGGTCTCGGCCGGGATATAGGTGATCATCAGACTTTCAAGCAAATAGGCGAGCGTCAGCCATTTGAACAGAAACATGCCGTTCTCGAGGGCTTGCGAAGCGAACACGCCACGCCTTGGCGTTTCGTTCCAAAACCGCCAGACCGGCCGGCCGCTGAACGCTGATGGCCCACAGCCGCATGAGCTGCCCGCCACGTCGGCCTGGAGTGGGTTGACGAACCATCCTGCCTGGATCGCGAACTTGATGGCAAATCCGCCAAACAGTCCCATGCCGACCGCGGCCACCGTCTTTGCAACAGCGAATGACCAGCCAAGCGCGCCAGCGGTGATCATGAAGGCGGCAGGGTCGATCAACGGTGAAGCAAGCCAGAACGCCATGACCGCCGATAGTGGCGTGCCGAGTGCCAACAGGCCGGCTATGAACGGGATAACCTCACATGAGCAAAATGGCGCCAGCCCGCCGAACAGCGCCGCCAGCAGGATCATTCGGGTCTCGCGGCCTTCGAATGCTGTCGCCACGATCGCTTCGGCCCCACTGGCTTTCAGATAGGCCACCATGAACACAGCAAACGCCATATAGGGCGCCGTGTTGATCAGCTGTTCCAGTGTGAATTGCAAAGTTGCGCCGACCTGTGCCACATCAAAAATTGACAGCAGGACAACGATCACCGCAGATGCGATCCAGGCCCTGTCAACCCGCGTGGCGGATCTCCTGAACAGTTCGATAGCGGCCGCGGTCATTCGTTCGTCTCCATAATATCGGCGCAACACTCACTCAGCAGATAGTGCGCTAGAGCTTGCATCCGTTCGAAATTGGCCCGGTTGATCAGTTCACGCCCGCGTTTCTCCTGAACGATCAGACCGGCCGCGGCGAGAAACCGGATATGATGCGCCAGCGTCGAAGCCGGCATTTTGACCCGCTCCTGTATGGCTCCGACGCTTAGGCCGGGGTCGCCGGCCCTGACCAGCGTCAGCACCACCTGTAGCCGCGCTTCCGAGCCGACCGCGGCAAACCCTTGCGCTGCCTCCTCGATCAACAGGCTGGACGGCACACCAATATGTGCATGGTTGTGCTTCATATAACTAATTATCTAGTTATTTAGTTCGAATGTCAAGTGGGAAATGGCCTGCACGCCGTTTACTCAATCTGTCTGCGATGACTTCTGGCCGTGGCCGTCAGATACATGCAATACCCTTGTAACTTGCAATCTGGACAATCGACATTATTGAATTCTTCACCTGAGATGTGCTATCTGCCGCGCCCATGTTGGTGGAACGGACCATACGAATTAGCCCCGCCGCACGCTGAGCGTGCGGCCGAGAGGCGGCGTCACGTCGCTTTATTCGTATGCCTTTGCCTGCTACAAGCGCGGGCGTTCAGGCCAAAATGTTCACGACTGATTCCAGGCAAATAGAACGATGAGCGATACCAATTCGGGCCGCGATTATCGCGAGACCCTGTTTCTGCCGAAAACCGAATTTCCCATGAGGGCCGGCCTTCCAAAGAAAGAGCCGGAGATTATTGAAAAATGGAAGCAGATGGACCTTTACCGACGTCTGCGGGAGGACGCCGAAGGGCGTGACCGGTTCATCCTGCATGACGGCCCGCCCTACGCCAACGGGCATCTCCATATCGGCCATGCCCTCAACAAGATCTTGAAAGACGTCGTGACGCGCTCGCGCCAGATGATGGGCTATGATTCCAACTACGTACCAGGCTGGGACTGCCATGGCCTGCCGATCGAATGGAAGATTGAGGAACAGTATCGCGCCAAGGGCAAGGACAAGGACGAAGTCCCCGTCAACGAATTCCGCAAAGAGTGCCGCGACTTCGCTGAACACTGGATCAAGGTGCAAACCGAAGAGTTTGAGCGCCTGGGTGTGACCGGAGATTTCAAGAGACCCTACACCACGATGGCTTTCGATGCCGAAGCCATCATCGCTGCCGAACTGATGAAGTTCGCCATGTCCTGTCAGCTCTACCGCGGCTCAAAGCCGATCATGTGGTCGGTCGTTGAGAGAACAGCGCTCGCCGAAGCCGAGATAGAGTATCATGATTATGAAAGCGACACGGTTTGGGTGAAGTTTCCGGTAATCGCAGGGCCCGATGACCTGCTGCAGGTACCCGTGCTGATTTGGACAACAACACCGTGGACAATTCCCGGTAACCGAGCGATCAGCTATTCGAACCGCATCGCCTACGGCCTTTATGAAGTCACTGCAGCGCCGGACGAGAATTGGGCGCGCATCGGTGATAGAATCATCATGGCAGAGAATCTTGTCGAAGCCGTCATGAAGCAGGCACGGGTCGAGGATTACAAGAAACTTCGTGCGGTAACTGCGGGTGAACTTGTCGACGTCACCTGTGCTCATCCGTTGCGCGACGCTGGGCTTGGCGGCTATGCTTTCGACGTCGCCTTGCTCGAAGGAGATCACGTCACCGACGAAGAGGGTACCGGCTTTGTCCATACTGCGCCCGGCCATGGCCGCGAAGACTTCGACATCTGGATGGACAATGCTCGCGCACTACAAGCCCGTGGCATCGAACCGGCGATCCCCTTCACAGTCGGTGCCGACGGTGCCTTCACGTCCGATGCGCCAGGTTTTGAGGGCAAGCGCATTATCGATGACAAGGGCAAGAAGGGCGATGCCAACCAGGCGGTGATCTCCGCGCTGGTCGAAGGCGGTATGCTCCTGGCCCGTGGCCGGCTCAAACATCAATATCCACATTCCTGGCGCTCGAAGAAGCCGGTCATTTTCCGCAACACGCCGCAATGGTTCGTATATATGGACCGCGACATTGACGGTGTCGGCGACACGCTTCGCGCGCGCGCATTGCGTGCCATCGACAACACCCAGTTTGTGCCCAAGGCCGGCCAGAAACGGCTGCGCGGCATGATCGAAGACCGTCCCGACTGGGTACTCTCGCGGCAACGCGCCTGGGGCGTGCCGATCGCCGTCTTTGCCAACGAAGACGGTGAAGTGTTGAAGGACGAAGCTGTCAATCAGCGTATCGTCGAAGCATTCAGGGCCGAGGGCGCCGATGCCTGGTTTGCTGAAGGCGCCAAGGAGCGCTTCCTTGGCAACGATCACAATCCAAACGACTGGCAACAGGTCATGGACATCCTCGATGTCTGGTTTGATTCAGGTTCGACCCACGCCTTTTGCCTGGAACAGCGCAAGGATCTGCATGCCAACCGCAAGATTGATGGCGGCCCCGACTGGGTAATGTACCTGGAAGGCTCTGACCAGCATCGCGGCTGGTTTCATTCATCACTTCTTGAGAGCTGCGGCACCCGTGGCCGGGCACCTTACGATGTGGTGCTTACCCATGGTTTCGTCATGGATGAAGAAGGCCGCAAGATGTCAAAAGCCCTGGGTAACATCACGCCTCCACAAGATGTCATGCGGCAGTCCGGTGCCGATATTCTTCGATTGTGGGTCATGACTTCCGACTATGCCGATGATTTGCGGATCGGTCCGGAAATCGTCAAGAGCAATTCCGACGCCTACCGCAAACTGCGCAATACATTGCGTTACATGCTTGGAGCTTTGGCCGGTTTCAGCGAAGACGAACGCATAGATCTTTCCGACATGCCCGAGCTGGAACGGTATGTGCTGCACCGTCTCGGTGAAACCGGAATGACGGTTATGAAGGCCTACGAGACCTATGACTACAAGCGCGGCGCTGCAGCGCTGCTCAACTTCATGACCGTGGACCTGTCATCATTCTATTTCGACATTCGAAAGGATGCGCTCTATTGCGATCCGCTGAGCTCCAACCGCCGCCGGGCCTGCCGCACGGTGATGGATCATTTGTTCCACTGCCTCACCACCTGGCTGGCACCAATGCTTTGCTTCACCGCAGAAGAGGTCTGGCAAACGCGGTTCCCGAATGACGATGACTCGGTGCATTTACAGCAGTTTGCCCGCACGGACCCGACCTGGAGTGACGCCGATTTGGCCGCAAAGTGGAACAAGATCCGCAAAGTGCGCTCGGTCGTCACCGGCGCCCTGGAAATCGAGCGCCGCGAGAAACGTATTGGGTCCTCGCTTGAGGCGGCTCCCGTCGTTCATGTCAGCGACCAAGCCTTGGTTGACGCGGTCACTGGCGTTGATCTTGCCGAAATTGCCATCACGTCGGATGCGGAGCTTGCCAACGGAGAGGGCCCCGCCGATGCATTCCGCCTCGAAGAGATCAAAGGCGTTGCCGTCGTTCCGGCCCTGGCCCAGGGCAACAAATGCGCCCGCTCGTGGAAGGTCACGCCTGATGTCGGAAGTGATCCGGAATTTCCAGACATCACGCCGCGCGATGCCGAAGCGGTACGTGAATGGGATCGATTGAACGCAGGCGGTGCATGATGAGCTGGCCGAAAGCTTGGGGGCCGCTGTCCGCCGTCGGCCTGACGATGGCGGTGTTCTCATTTGTCCTCGACCAGGCGCACAAGTGGTGGATGCTTGGTCCCTTCGATATCCAGACCAAGGGGCGAGTGACGATTACTCCTTTCCTCGACCTGGTGATCGGTTGGAACAAGGGCATCAGTTACGGCCTGTTCCCGCAGCACAGCGAATCGGGTCGATTTGTGCTGATTGTCGCTTCGTTGGTCATTTCGGCCGTGCTCTGGGTTTGGCTTGCCCGCACAACGCGCCCGTTGACCGCCGCTGCATTGGGTCTGGTAATTGGCGGTGCACTGGCCAATGCCCTTGACCGGATCATTCATACAGCTGTTGCCGACTTCTTCTTGCTGCATGCATTCGGTTACAGCTGGTACATCTTCAACGTTGCCGATATTGCCATCGTTGCCGGAGTCTGCATATTGTTGTATGAAAGTTGGGCAGAGGAAAGAGTCGGGGAGCGGTCATGACCGAGCCTTGCTTTTGCCCTAAAGGGCTGGCACACCGATGCTTGCGGGAAAGTGCGCAACGCCAGCAAATTGAAGGACTTAGCACGTGATCCAGGCACGCTTCAGCATCTTGGTCGCGATTTTGGCCGGCACGCTTGTAAGCGGCTGCAGTAGTTCCGGTTTCGAAGAAGCTGTGGGCTTGGGCAAATATTCGCCCGATGAGACCAAGGTGAGGTCCAATCAGGCGCTGGCCATGCCGCCTAGCCTGCAGCTGCCGCCGCCGAGGGCCGCCGGCGATGAGCCCGCCGATACCGGTTCAGGGCCGCAGAGCCTCTCTGCACCACAGCGCGTAACCGCAAATCCACCCAACT
>JAEKFU010000702.1 GCA_016522385.1 Pseudomonadota bacterium | reverse complement strand
CCGCGCGCGCGTCGAGGTCGAACAATGGCTGTTCTGGCAAATGGGCGGTCTTGGACCGATGGCGGGACAGGCCCACCATTTCCGTCATTATGCCCGCGTCGAACTTCCCTATGCGATCGAACGCTACACCAATGAGGTCGGTCGGCTTTACAGTGTCATGAACAAGCGTCTGGCCGATCGTGACCATCTGGCTGGCGATTATTCAATCGCTGACATGGCCTGCTATGGCTGGATTAAGCCCTACCGACGCCAAGGTCAGGAATTGTCCGATTTTACCAATCTGGAGCGCTGGTTCAACACGCTTAGTGAACGCCCTGCGGTGATTGCCGGATGTGCGCTCGGCGAGGAAGTGCGCAAGCGTCCCGAGGATCTAAAGGACGACGATAGGGCGCACGAAATCCTGTTCGGCAAACAGCCGGTATAGGGCCCAGCCGATCTGCGCGATCGCCCGCCGTCAGCTCCGAAACTGTGCGGATTGGTTAGTGCATGGTGAAGAAATTTGCGCTCATTCGAAAGTGTAAAATTTCTAAGCTACTGAAATAAAAAAGAAAAGTCGAGTTTCCTGCTTTGATGCTTAACCTACACTTAGGCGGGCGTTCAATTCCCATTAAGCGTGTCGGTTAACTCCAACTTGGAGGAATCTGGCCAACCATGCGGTTATCAGTGAGGGCGAACCTCGCAACCGGATGTAAGGGGCGGCACATGCCTTTGCACCGGGAATGTACAGGCCAGACACAGGAAGACAGGGGAGTTTACCAAATGGCTCGTATGGAAATGTCCTTGATGGACAGCGCAGAAATTGCAGCGAGTGGCAACAATGCCTCCGCATGGCTGGAATTGGGGATCATGTACAGCATTGGACGCGAAGTGGACCAGTGCCTGATATCGGCACACAAGTGGTTCAATCTGGCCGCGATGAAGGGTCTGTCGGAGGCCAAGGAATATCGCCAGGAAATCGCAGGTGAAATGTCACCGCAAGAAATAGCTGAAGCGCAACGTCAAGCGCGCGACTGGCTGTCAATGCACTAGGGCCTGTTGACTTTTGATTGAGTCAATCAAAAGTCACCAACCTTATCGACTTCAACGCGTTAGAACGAGATGCGGGATTAAAACGGCACAAGACTTTGGCTTGTCCCGCTTTTGAGCACGTACGGCTCACACCACTATTGGCTGTCAGTATTGGGGCTCAAAGTTGGCGCCGCCTGAAAGGTCATGCTGAATGTGGCGATCAATTATGCCCTTGAGGATCGCCCGTTCTCTCTGGATCCGGTAGATCTCGGCTTCATAGATATCGGCCTGGCTGTTGATCCGGTCGCGCCGCGTGTTCAGCAACGGCAACCGATCTTCTTCAGGCGAATAAGTGTGGCCTTGCGGGATAAACTTTTCTGCAGCGATCGAGCCAGCCGGCGCTACGGCAACGGCTGCCACGGCCAACATACTGCAAAACATCACCCGAACGTTCATCGACATCAAACTCCGCCCCCGGATCAGCCGTCCACTGCTTTTCTTTGTACTGCAATTTACTAGCAAATACACGCTAAGATTTGATGAACCACAAAAAAATTTTGCTGCCGCCCTAATTAGGACACTCGCGCCCTAATTGGGACAGCACCATAACCTGAAGCTCAACAGACCCTACTGGTCAAATCCGACCTGATCGACAAGAATGCTCGCCGTGCGCTGGTACTCATGCAAATTGCCGATCGCCTGGTCGCATTCCCCGGCGAAAGCAGAATACCTGGGACACAGAAGGGGGCCGCATGAACGGCCCCTGTTGCTTGGCGTGTTAGTGTGTCACGGCGAATGTGCGGATTTGGCTTCTTGTACAGTCTCATAGTTGTCCGGGTGGGCCAGCGAGAAGGCTGGAAGCTGGCTGCAATTGGCCTCGATGCGACGGATGTTCTCGAGTTCAGCATAGTCGGCGCCCCATCTAGACGCATTGTACAGCTGCGGGATGAGACAACAATCGGCCATTCCAGGCGTGTCACCGTGGCAGAAGTCGCCGGTCAATCGATGGTCAAGAAGGGTTTCAATTCCAACTAGCCCTTTGCGAATAAAATGTACCATCCACGCCTTCTTCGCATTTTCGCCTCCGGCGATCAGGTCAACCACGTGTTTGACGACATGCAAGTTGCAGATCGGGTGGATGTCCATGGCGATTGCGTGTGAAATTGTGCGTACTCGCGCACGACCTGCGGCATCGGCAGGGAGCAAGGGGGTTTTGTCGAACGTTTCATCCAGAAACTCAATGATGGCCAACGATTGGGTCAGTGTCATGCCGTCGATGTCGATAGCCGGCACCAGTCCTTGCGGGTGGCGCTTGAGATGCTCTGCAGATTGGTGATCTCCTGACAGGAGGTTCACCGGAACACATGAATAGGCAAGCTGCTTAAGGTTCAGCGCTATACGAACACGGTAACTGGCCGATGATCGCCAGTAGTCGTATAGGGTAATCGCTGTCATATAGTTTCCTCGGGTATACGCGGACTGCCGACCAATGTCAGGTTTTCCGCATTGGTGCGAACTTTCTCCATGAGACGAACCAGCAATTCGCGCTCACTGGAATTTAAGCCCTCAAGCAAGCTGTCTTCGACCTCGAGGACCAAGGGGACGAGTGTCTCGTAAACTTCACGACCTCGATCTGTTAGCCGAAGGACCGAACGGCGGCGGTCATCTCCGTCGATATCTCGCTTCACAAACTCTTTCTCCCTGAGCCGAGCAATCGCGCGGCTGACTTTGACCTTGTCCATGCTCGACTCTTTGACGATCTCGCTTGAGGAAAGTGCGCGGTAGGGTCCCAGGATCGCCATGGTCCGCCACTCCGAAACGGACAGGCCGAATAGCGGTGCATAGATCCGCTCGACAGATGAGCTGACAGCCCGGTAGTAGATCCGCACGAGGAACGGAAAGTACGACCTGAGGTCGAAACTCTGTTGCTTCCAAGCTTCAGATGCAGTGTCATTCTTGTCTTTGTTTCGGTGTGTTGAACCATCTCTTTCCATAGCATGCGTCCAGTATTTGCTCACGTTGTATCAGGTGCAACTTGCTTGCGCCTGGTCCTGCCAGACGAGTCTTACCCCAGCGCGATCTGCGAGCCGTTAGCGGTTGATTTCAATTGAAACTAGCATGTCTTTTTGGCGAAAGCAATCGCCATTTGACGTTCTTGGTTGCACAATGTGATTATAACAATATTAAAAACAAAAGTAATATCAATATGTTAAAGACGAATCTCCATAGAATGTTAAGGTGGTAAGAATTAACTTGACGTAGTTTCATATGTAACTAATAATAGATAAAAATGCAAAACCGCGCTTCTTGCCGCGGTAGGCTGTTTCAAGCGCAACAGGAAGCTCAGACAGATGATGGCCAGCTGGATTGAAGGCGCCAACGAAGCCGGATGTCATTTCCCCGTGCAGAACCTGCCATTTGGTGTCTTCAGTACGGGCGATAGTGCTCCTCGTTGCGGCGTAGCGATCGGCGAGTTCATTCTCGATCTCGCTGTGCTCGAGCAGGCAGGTCTGCTCGCGCTCGCAGGCGGTACCAACACTTTCGCGCAGCCGACTCTCAACAGCTTCATGGGGCTTGGCCCGGACGCCTGGAACAGTGTGCGAGCCCGGCTGACGGACCTTTTGAGCGTCTCCGGCGACCCCACATTTAATGACGACCCGTCGGCACGCGAGCGGTGTCTGATCGCACAACGCGAAGCCACACTCCACTTGCCGTTCCAGGTTTCCGAGTACACGGACTTCTATGCTGGTCGCCAGCATGCCGAGAATTTCGGCACCATGTTCCGCGGCCCGGAAAAAGCGCTGCCGCCGAACTGGCTGCACATCCCGATCGGCTACAACGGCCGCGCCTCCACCGTGGTTGTGAGCGGAACGGACATCAGGCGGCCGCTCGGACAGGTCAGGCCGAAAGGCGCTGATGTTCCTGAGTTCGGACCGTGCAGGCGCCTCGACATCGAACTGGAAATGGGGGCCGTGGTCGGCCTGCCGAGTCCCATGGGAGAGCCTGTGTCGGTTGCCGAAGCCGACCATATGATTTTCGGCTATGTCCTGCTCAACGATTGGTCAGCACGCGATATTCAGGCCTGGGAGTACCAGCCGTTGGGGCCGTTTCAGTCCAAGGCGTTCGCGACTTCTATCTCGCCGTGGGTGGTCACGAAAGCAGCTCTGGAACCTTTCCGGACATCGACACCGGAGCGCGATAAGGATTTACCGCCTTATCTGCGAGAACCCGGCCCAACGAATTACGACATCGAGCTTGAAGTCTTGATGCAGCCCAATGGGGCTGAGCATGCCGAGACGATTGCGCGGACCAATTTCAGGCATATGTATTACTCGTCCGCCCAACAACTGGCGCACCATTCTGTGTGTGGCTGCAAAATGAACACTGGTGATCTCCTCGGCTCAGGCACCATCTCGGGCCCGGAGAAGTCCCAGTACGGGTCTTTGCTGGAACTGACGTGGGGCGGGCGTGATCCGCTGACCTTGGAAAGCGGCGCTACCCGCGCGTTCATCGAGGACGGCGACACCCTGATACTCACCGGGTGGGCGCAAGGTGAGGATTACCGGATCGGGTTTGGGGAGTGTGTGGGAACGGTGACACCCGCACCCTCGTTCCCAGCGGCATGAATTGGAGACCATAGAATGTCAAAGGAATTTGCATCAACGGGCGATCTAACCGAGAAGGAGATTTCCTTCACCGAAGTGGGTCGTGATTTGTGGGCATTCACTGCCGAAGGCGATCTCAATACCGGCGTCATCATCGGTGATGACAGCGCTATGATAGTGGACGCGCAAGCCACGCCGCAGATGGCCCATTTGGTTGTCGAGAAAATTCGCGGCGTAACCGATAAACCTATCAACTACGTTACCCTCAGTCACTACCATGCAGTGCGTGTGCTGGGTGCATCGGGTTATGATGCCCAAGAAATCATCGCTTCCGAAACATGCAGATCGATGATCCACGAGCGCGGACAGGAGGATTGGGATTCCGAGTTCGCTCGCATGCCGCGCCTCTTCAAAGGACATGAGAGCATCCCGGGCCTAACCTGGCCGACCATGACATTTCGCGACGCGATGACCGTCTATCTCGGTCAGCGGCGCGTCGAACTCATACACCTCGGCAGAGCGCATACCGCCGGCGACATCGTCGCGTGGGTGCCGGACGAACAAGTTATGTTTACCGGCGACATCGTGGAATATCATTCGGCCTGCTACTGCGGTGATGCACACTTTGGCGACTGGGGTGCTACGCTGGACGCCATTAAGGCTCACAGACCGGCTGCTATCGCGCCGGGGCGTGGCGATGCACTGGTTGGAGATGAGACTGTCAACGCAGCGATCGAGAACACCCGCGACTTCATAAGATCGACGTATGAGCCGGTCGCGCATGTCGCTGCCAGGGGTGGGTCGCTGAAGGATGCCTTCGAGGCCTGCCGGGCAGAGTGTGACGAGAAATTCTCCGCCTATGCGATTTACGAGCACTGTCTGCCATTCAATGTCGCGCGGGCCTACGATGAATCGCTCGGTATCGACACGCCGCGCATCTGGACTGCAGAGCGCGACCGCGAAATGTGGGACGCTCTTCAGGGTTGATCAGACCAGAACGTAAGGATCGTTTCCAATGGTCGCCGTTAGATATCAGACCGCCTTTCAACTCTACCCTTATGAGCGTTCAACTGATCAGGACGCCTCAGAACCCGTCCGCCATTCGGTTGTCGTTGTAGGCGGTGGGCCAATCGGTATGGCGGCTGCGCTGGATCTCGGGCTCAAGGGCGTTCCTGTTCTTGTGCTCGACGATCATGACGGCGTTGGCCAGGGATCGCGCGCAATCTGTTTCGCCAAACGCGCACTGGAGATTGCCGACAGGCTCGGCTTCGGCGATCCTGCCGTTGAAAAGGGGGTGGTCTGGAACGAAGGCAAGGTGTTCTACGACGACCGGCAAGTCTTCGGGTTCAATCTACTGCCCGAGGAAGGACACAAGCGTCCTGCATTCATCAATCTGCAACAGCCCTACTTCGAGAAGTTCATCGTCGACCGGATAAGGCAGGCCCAGGCGGACGGCGTACCTATCGATATTCGAGGCTGCAATGCAGTGACGTCCGTGACGCCGAACGACGATCATGTCGCCTTGAGCGTTGATACGCCGGAAGGATCCTACCAACTCGAGGCAGATTGGCTCATTGCGTGTGATGGCGCGTCCTCCCCGATCCGCAACATGTTGGGCCTCGACTTTGTTGGACGCGTGTTTGAGGACAATTTCCTTATCGCCGATGTGAAAATGCAAGCGGAGTTTCCGACTGAACGGTGGTTCTGGTTCGATCCACCCTTCAACCGCAATCAATCTGCACTGCTGCACAAGCAACCGGACAACATCTGGCGCATTGACCTGCAACTCGGCTGGGACATCGACAAACGCGAAGAGCAGAAGCCGGACAACGTCGTTCCGCGACTCAAGGCGATGCTCGGGGACGATGTGGAATTCGAGTTGGAGTGGGTGTCGATCTATACCTTCCAGTGCCGGCGCATGGAGAAGTTCCGCCACGGTCGAGTAATATTTTCAGGCGATTCCGCCCACCAAGTTTCGCCTTTCGGTGCCCGGGGCGCGAACAGCGGCCTCCAGGATACCGACAATCTGTGCTGGAAGCTCAAGCTTGTGCTGGACGGCAGGGCCCCTGAGAGGCTGCTAGATACATACGACATTGAGCGCGTCCACGGGGCGGACGAAAACATCCTCAATTCGACGCGTTCGACGGACTTCATCACGCCGAAGTCGGAGACGAGCCGGCTGTTTCGGAATGCGGTGCTCGATCTATCCGAAGTGAGCGCATTCGCCCGCCCGCTGGTCAATTCCGGACGCCTGTCGGTCCCTTGCGTCTATGACGGCTCTCCGCTGAATGGATCCGATGATACTACTTTGCCTAAGGCAACGCGGCCCGGCGCGCCGGCAACCGACGCACCGCTTACAAGCGGCGATTGGCTGCTCGACAGGCTCGGCAACACATTCCAGCTGCTGGCCATCGGTGCGGATGTGCCGGAATGTCTGGAGATAGACGGCATTGAAGTGGAGAACGTCCCGGTTGAGCCAAATGACACGATCCGCGAGCGCTACCTCGGCAGCGCACCATCCGCAATCTATCTGATGCGGCCCGATCAACACGTTGCTGCCCGGTGGCAATCATTCAACCGGGAAGCCGTTGCGGCCGCGTTGAAGATCGCCACCGGAAACGCTTGAGGCAGGAGCCTGAACTATGAGCCAACTGATCACCGAGCCTAATATTTCGGGTGCCGACGATTTCTACGCTGAACTACTGTCTCTTCATGAAGGGCGCAGCAAAGAGGATAGCGATGCGCTCAACGCGCGCCTGATCCTCATTCTCGCCAACCACATCGGTGACCGCGAGACGTTGCGCGAGGCATTCGAGCTCGCATCAGCCGCGGGGCAGCAAGAACAGCAAAGCTGAGTCGCTATGGAAGAACGGTGTAGATGGTCTGAATTCACCAACCGAATGAAAGCATCGGATAGGAGGTGCAAATGAACGAACAAGTCACTCAGTCGGAGTTCTCAAATCACGACACACGCTATGGGATCACTGCGGGGTACATGCCGGGTTTTGGCAACGACTTCGAAACGGAGGCGTTGCCAGATGCTCTGCCGCAGGGACGCAACTCGCCGCAACGTTGCAACTACGGCCTCTATGCCGAGCAACTATCCGGCTCGCCCTTCACTGCGCCGCACAGTACCTTGGAACGGAGTTGGATGTACCGCATCCGGCCGTCCGTGAAGCATGTCAGGCGGTTCAAGAAGGTCGAGATGCCCTATTGGAAAACCGCGCCCAACGTCATCGACGACGTCATCTCGCTTGGCCAGTATCGCTGGGATCCGACCCCCTTTCCGGACGGGCCTGTCAATTTTGTGACCGGCATGCGGACCATGACGACTGCCGGCGACGTTGGCACCCAGGTTGGCATGGCAGCCCATGTCTATCTGGCGAACCAAAGCATGGAGGATGACTATTTTTATTCAGCCGACAGTGAGCTGCTTGTAGTGCCCCAGCATGGTCGCCTGGAGATATTCACCGAGTTCGGCAAGATCGATCTTGAGCCGCTGGAGATTTGCATACTGCCGCGCGGCATGGTGTTCAAAGTCGGACTGCCGGATGGCAAGGCCCGCGGATTTGTCTGCGAAAATTACGGTGCGAAATTCACGCTGCCTGGGCGTGGCCCTATTGGAGCCAACTGTCTGGCCAATCCGCGCGACTTCAAGACACCGGTAGCGGCTTTTGAAGAAAAGGAATCCCCCTGCCGCGTAATGGTGAAATGGTGCGGTCAGTTCCATACGACCGAGATTGGTCATTCGCCGCTGGACGTTGTCGCCTGGCATGGCAACTACGCACCATACAAGTACGATCTGAGAACGTACTCCGCGGTTGGTTCCATCACCTTCGATCACCCGGATCCATCGATCTTCACGGTTCTCACGGCTCCGACCGCCGAAGAGGGCACCGCAAACATCGACTTTGTCATCTTCCCGCCGCGCTGGCTCCCACAGGAAGATACGTTCCGGCCACCCTGGTACCACAAGAACATTATGTCGGAACTGATGGGAAACATTTACGGTCAGTATGACGCCAAACCCTCTGGCTTTGAGCCGGGGGGAGTTTCACTGCACAACTGCATGCTGCCGCATGGCCCGGACAATGAGGCCTTCGAAAAGGCCACAACCGAAAGCTGGGATCCGATAAAACTGAGCGACACAATGAGCTTCATGTTCGAAACCCGTTTCCCACAGATGCTGACCCGCTTCGCCGCTGAAGAGGCACCCTTGCAAGACGAGTACATCGATTGCTGGGATGGGCTTGAAAAGAAGTTCGATGGCACGCCTGGTCTGAAATAGAGAGGTCTGATGCGACCATATGGGCGCACAGCTGACGAACCGCAACACTCGTGAACTCTTTGAGAAGGGCAGGGCGCCGCGCCTGCCCGCTCAGCAAAACCAGGCGGGCAGGGGGTTCAGATGTCGAAGAAGACAGTCTCGTCCTCGCCCTGAAGCTTGATGTCGAAACGATAGACAATCTGGCCGTCGCGCTCTGTGCGCTTGGCAATCAGCGTTGTGCGCCGTCGCTCCCATTCGATGATGTTCAGAACCGGATCCTCGGCATTAGCATCGGCCTCGTCCTCGAAATACATGCGGGTATTAAGCCCAACATTGATCCCACGTGCAACGATCCAAAGATTGATATGTGGAGCCTGTGTTCCGACATTTCGACCCTGAGTGCGCCCGGGCTTGATGGTCTCGAATGCCCATTCGCCGGTTTCGAAATTGCTGATAACCCGGCCCCAACCGCGAAAACCGTCTTCGACCGAGCGGCCATCTTCGGGATGGGCATAGACACCTTCGGAGTTGGCCTGCCAAACCTCCAGCAGCACATCCTTGATCGGCGAACCCGTACCGTCAATCACCAAGCCCTCGACGCGGATGCGCTCGCCCTCAGAATTTGGCCCAGCGATATCCCAACCAAGTTCCTGCTTGTAAATATCGAACCCGGCTGCACCAGGCGCTAGGCCGATATGAACGTAAGGACCGGCGGTTTGCGAGGGCGTTTCCTTCAAATAGCTCAACTGTTGTGTCATCAGTTTCCCTCCAGGCGGTTTTCAAACAAGGTCGAACGGCGGCCACGCAACACGATGTCGAACTTGTAGGCGATAGTGTCGAGCGGGATAGTCGCGTTCATGTCCAGCGCTGCGATGAGCTGACCCTGTGCTGCCTTGTCGGGGATCGTGTTCACGATTGGGCATTTGGCGATCAGCGGGTCACCCTCAAAATAGCATTGCGTAATCAGACGCTGTGCAAAGCCGGAGCCGAAGATAGACAGGTGGACATGGGACGGGCGCCAGTTGTTAACCCAGTTGCGCCAGGGGTAGGCGCCGGGCTTCACGGTGCGGAAATAATAGTAGCCGTTTTCATCCGTGAGCGTTCGTCCGCATCCGCCGAAATTGGGGTCGATGGGCGCAAGATAGGTGTCCTTCCAGTGCCGATATCGGCCACCGGCGTTGGCTTGCCAGGCCTCGACCAGCGTATTCGGAACGGGGCGACCGTTCTCATCCAGTACCCGGCCATGCACGATGATCCTCTCGCCGATCGCACTTTCGCCAGACTTTGCATAATTGTGGATCAGGTCGTTATCGAGCGGATCAATATCGTTGTGACCGAAGACCGGCCCGGTGATTTCGCTGACCGAGTTCTGCAAAGAAATCAGTGAATACTGCGGAGACCGCGACACGGACGTCTTATAGTCGCGCGTCAGCGCGGGCGGGTGCCACTCACGGTCTCTCTGGTAGAATTCGCCGGGTTTCAGCATTGACGTTTCTCCTTCTTGCCCTCAGATGTCGGCTGCGCGTTTCCCAGGTTGTCCGGTTCCCATTTCGGCGTAGGTCTGCTTGGCCAATTTGATCGCATGATTGGCCCGCGGAACGCCCTCATAGATGGCGACGTGCTGAAACGCCTCGAGCACGTCCTGCTTGGAGGCGCCGGTGCGTGCGGTTGCCCGGATATGCATTGGGATTTCCTCGAAGTTCCCGAGCGCCGCCAGCAGCGCGAGTGTCAGCATCGAGCGTTCGCGATCGCTTATGCCATCGCCGGCCCACACAGTGCCCCAGGCGCTTTCAGCGATCAGTGTCTGAAACGGTTCGTCGAAGTCGGTCTTCGTCGCCTCAGATCGGTCGACATGCGCATCGCCCAGCACCTGCCGGCGCACCCGCATGCCCTGTTCGTAGCGCTCAGACATCGACCACTTCCTTCAAGAATGCGCTTAGCAGAGCGGCATAGTCATCCGGCTTTTCGACGCAGGGCAGGTGGCCTGCGCCTGTGATCTCCGCGAAACGGCTGCCTGGAACGAGTGCCGTGGTGGCGCGGACAGTCTCTGGCGGGCTTGCTCCATCTTCACTGCCGCCAATGCCCAGGACTGGCAGGCGCAGCGAAGACGTTCGGTCGCTCAGGTCCGTTCCGGCGATTGCCTGGCAGCATCCGATGTAGCCCTCTTGCGGCGTTCTCACCAACATGTTGCGCCAGGCCGATACTTCTTCGCTCGCGCGGAAAGCGGCACTAAACCAGCGTTCCATGATCGGGTTGGCCAAAGACTCGATGCCGCCCGTTTCGATTGCGGCTATGCGATCGGCCCACATCTGCGCTTCGCCCATTCTGACCGCCGTATTGGACAGCACCAGCGCCCGCACCAGATCCGGGCGACGAGCCGCCAAAGCCTGACCAATCATGCCGCCAATCGACAAGCCCACAAAGACACAGGAAGCGATCCCGAGATGCGCCAGGAGCCGTTCGGTATCGTCGGTCAGGTCCTCCAGGGAATATGGCCCCTTTGGGCAGGACGACAGCCCGTGCCCTCTCTTGTCGAACCGGACCAATCGCAGGCCTGCTGGCAGGCGCTGCACAACCTTGTCCCACAGCCGCAGGTCCGTGCCGAGTGAATTGGCAAACACCAACGGGACCCCATCCGGGTCGCCGTCCTCGCGCCAGTGCAGCTGTACTTTATCCAGGGTCGCGATGCGCATCAGTATGGCAGGCCGACATAGTTCTGCGCCAGCACGCTCTGCGCTTCGCGATTTACACGCAAGAATTCGATTTCGGCGCGCTGCATTCTGAGATCGAATTCACTCTGGTCCGGGAAGCGGTGCAGCAGGTTGGTCATCCACCAGCTGAATCGTTCGGCCTTCCATATCCGTGCCAATGCTCTTTCTGAGTACAGGTCGATCCCGTCCGTATCTCCGGTCTCATAGAACTGCACCAGGGCGTGATGGAGATAATGGATGTCGGAGGCCGCGGTGTTCAGCCCCTTGGCGCCGGTCGGCGGCACGATATGGGCAGCATCTCCACACAGGAACAGGCGGCCCCAGCGCATCGGTTCGGTCACGAAAGACCGCAGCGGGGCGATGGATTTTTCGATTGACCGACCGGTGACCAGCCGTTCGGCAGCATCGGCCGGAATTCGGCGCTTGAGTTCTGTCCAGAACGCTTCGTCGGTCCAGTCCTCTGGGCTGTCGCTGAGGGAGCACTGGATGTAATAGCGGCTAAGGTTCTCGTTGCGCATAGAGCACAGCGCGAAGCCGCGCCCTGAGCTGGCATATATCAGTTCTTCGTGTACGGGAGGGGTTTCCGACAGAACGCCGAGCCAGCCAAAGGGATAGACCTTTTCGTACTCCTTGCGCACAGTTAGCGGGATGGTCTGCCGGCTCACGCCGTGAAATCCATCGCAGCCTGCAACGTAGTCGCAGTCAATCCGGTGTTCGGTCCCGTCTACTGAATAGGTTACGTTCGGCGAGTCCGTGTCGGCATCGTTGATCGTCACGTTTTCCGTATTGAAGACGATCTTGCCATCCACTGCCTCGCGCGCATCGTAGAGGTCTCGCGTCAGTTCCGTTTGACCGTAAACCACGACGTGCGAACCGGTGAGTTCCTTGAAGTTGATGCCGAACTGTTCGTCCCCGTAGGAGATCACCGTGCCGTCGTGGACAAAGCACTCTTGGTCCATACGTTCGGCTACGCCGGCCTCACGCATCAGCTCGACAAACCCGACTTCCAGAATACCGGCGCGGATTCGGCCAAGTACGTAGTCCCTGGTCTTTCGTTCGAGAACAACAGTGTCGATGCCTTTGCGGTGCAATAGCTGGCTAAGCAGGAGCCCGGATGGCCCACCTCCGACGATGGCAACTTGAGTACGCATCTTGAATCCCCTCAGATTTTTCTTCCACTATGTTGATTGCCAAATCGGAGCATGTAAAGTGAGCTTTTGTCCGTTTTAGTTTCTGAAAACCGAAAGCAAATGATCGACCGCCGTATCAAGTTTCGTCACATAC
>JAEKFU010000699.1 GCA_016522385.1 Pseudomonadota bacterium | reverse complement strand
CATATGCCCTGACGGTGCGCGTCAGCGCATCACCAATCAGAACGACATCGCGATTGCCGACCGCATCATTGATAACATTGCGGCCATTGAAAGCCTCGACAGGCCAGGCCTTGGCCGCCCCGAAATCGCGGATGCCAAACACATAGTCCTTGCGCTTCACGCTGTCTTCGTTGCGCACGATGGTCGGAAACATCAATTCAGGGCTGGCGAAATAGTCCTGATAGACGACACCGGAGCCGTAATTGCGCCGATGGCCCGTCTCCAGTGAAAGCACCTTGGTCTCGGGATGGCTGTTTTTCCATTTTCCCCACGAGGTGATCGTCACTGGTCGGATTTTGAGCTTTATACCGGAATCTTTCAACGGACCGCTGACCGGCTCACCGGTAAACTGGTTCCACAGGCTGTCGGTCTGCCGGTCGAACATCAGCTTGTTGGATCGGTAGAGGAAACCAGACGACCCGAAGACCAACTTTTCGGCGCGTCCCGGCACTTTCGTCTCAAATAGGATGCCGGCGACGCACAACGTGCAATAGGCAAGCGCCACCGGCACACCGCCGATGGTTTCGTTGAACATTTCGTGCCAGCCCATGATGCGCAGTGGATAGGCACGGATGTCGCCATTGATCTCAACGCCGAATACCAGATCGTCGTCGAGCAGGTAGCTCGCCTCGCTCACCGAAATCAGCTTCGGATCGTCGAGAGACGGAATACCATCGACCGCCACACCACCCCAAGTGATCTCTTCAAGCCGGATCTTGAGGTTTTCCTGTTTGCCCCGTTCGTTGCCGAGAAACCGCATGAATCTAGGATCAATCTCGCGGAACACGTTTAGCTTCAGCTCGCGATAGCTGCTATGCGGTTTGACTTCAGGATGCGCCTCCTGCCACAGCATTGCTTCCTTCCAGCTTGAGATCGTTTCACCGGTCAGGCTCGACAGTGCTTTCTTGATCGCTACGTCATCACGGCGAAACCTGATCGCTAGAACCAACGCCGGTACAACGTCTCTGTCGCCCCGCGCCACAAGACGCTCTAAGGCCGCATTGGATTTGGCCGGCGGCGCAAAAACGAGATTCTGGCTCAAATCGCCAACTTCTTCATCACTTAAGGCCGCGCCCGCAGCCACCTTGGGCGCGATCGAAAGCAGTATTGCGGCAAGCACAAGCGCGACACTTGGTATTTTGAGGCTCATTGAGACTTCTCCAAACTTGATGGCGCCGACTATAAGGGCGCTCAAGGGCCGATGGATACCGCCCTCACCGGCATGTGTAGCAAATTGAATCTTTGCCGCTGTGCCGTGATCGAAGTCGGTTACGGGCGGGTCAGTACCGCATACACAACCGCCAACACCGCCATCGCCATCAAAGTGTAGACGCCGTTCCAGCGCCAGGTCAGCGTAAATGATGAATACCCGGTCGCTCGCGCCAGCATGATGGCACCGGATGCAAATGGCGCACCGGTCGTGCAAACAGCCGTACCCGCCGCAATGGCCAGGGCAGCCAGCGTGATGTCCACTGGCATGTCCGGTAGCTCGGCGACCAGAGAGCCAAGGAACACTGCCATCGTGATCGGGCTGAGGCCAACTTGACCAAACACCCATACCGTCACCGTCAAGACCCACATCACCAACCATCCCGGTTGCCCGGCCAGACCGATCAGTGCCGCAACATCCGACGCCAGCACCAGCTTAGCTGCCAGCGTTCCGATGAACCCGGCGCAGGCGATGAACACGGCTTCGCGGCAGTAACCGGGAATAGACTGAAAGGCAATCTCATCAAGCCGCTCGGCCGCCGCCGGCAGGCGCCGATAGACAGCTTTGGCGGGTTGCTGGGCAAACACCCACAAGGCAACAACAATCGGCGCCGTCAACATAACCCCGGTGACGATCGAGACACGGCCGACCGTCGTGAACGCGACTGTGAGGCCAAACAGGGCGAAACACACAATTCCGAGATTGCCAGCCGCACGCCACGGTAACCGTGTTGCCGATGCCAGCGGCAATCGGCCTTCGGCGACCAGGTGCTTGCGGAAACCGCGCCAGCGAACGGCGTCCTCAAGCCAGCTCACACCGAGCATGCAAAGTGCCAGACCAAATCCCGTCACGATCATGCGAGTTGCGTCGATACCACCCATCAGTGTCGGCATCACTGCCTGGGTCACCGCCGTCGGTGCCCACACCAGAAACCACGAAAACCCACGCAAGGCCGCCGACAACTGGCGCCGCTCGCGGACCAGGCCAATGTCATCGAGCGGCTCCCCATCCGGTACGCCGGCCCGTACGCCGCGCTGAATGATTGGCGCCAGCAGCGACAAGGCACCAAGATTGATCAGCACTGCAAAGAAATGGCTACCTGAGAACAGTGCCAGAAACCGCCGGTTGGCCGGTTGGCGGGTGAGGAACGTCCCGCACTCCAGCACTGACCGCGATGTCAGCGCACCCTCCCGCAACAATGCCATCAGCAATACAAAACTCGCCAGATAGGCCGACCGGGACAGACCTTCGGCGGCAATGGCGGCAACCGGCTTACCAAACAACCAAGCCAGGAATAATAACATCAGGCACAGCGCCAAAAGGTACGCTTCGCGCAACCGTAACGCCCGCCAGGCAACCAACGGCAGGGCAATGACCTGTACTTGAGAGACAATGCCTGCCCCGAAGACACCGGTATAGAGAAACAGCAGCTCGCTGGCCACAAGCACCAGCAACAGCCAACCCACAAGGCGCGTCGGCAGTATTGTTGTCGGTGCGCTCTCACTGCTTGCCGCCATGTCTTGAGCGCCCCTCAGCTTGCCCGATCACGCCAACGCCTAATCCAACGCGCGGTACCACGTATCCGATAGCGTATAGCCTTCCGGCCACGGATCGCGGGGGTCAAGCACATAATTATGGAATCCGCTGATCCAGGCCCGCCCGCGGATCGACGGCAGGACGGCTTTGGTGCCGTCCGCCAGCTGCGTTTCGGCTTCGATTCGACCGTCAAAACGCGAGCTTATCACCGAGCGGCTGACAAATCCGTCGCCGACATTGAGCTCGCCCTTGGCGTGCATCACCGCCATCCGGGCGCAGGTGCCGGTGCCGCACGGGCTGCGGTCGAGCTTGCCCGGTGAGATCACCACGGTGTTCCGTCCCGTTATCTCGCCGTCAACCATGTCGAGCGGCAGTGTGAACTCGGTGAAGGCAATCTTGTTGATGTCCGGGTTTTCCGGATGGACAGCATTAAGCTGCTCATCGGCCGCTGCCTTGATCGCCTCACCGACCTCGACCAGCCGCCGTGCCTCCTGCGCAACAATATCAAAACCGAAATTTCGGGCATCGACAATGGCAAAGAACGCCCCACCATAGCCGACATCCAGTTCGACCTCACCTATACCGGGAACCTCGATCTTCTGGTCGAGTAGCGCTGCAAAACAGGGCACATTTGTCAGCGTGACACTGTCGACCCGGCCTTCGCTGCACGCCGCAACAACCGGTACTAGACCACCGGGGGTTTCCAGTGTCATGGTGGTTTCCGGCTCATGCATCGGCACCATGCCGGTCTCGAGCAGAACCGTCGATACGCAAATGCAGTTCGACCCCGACATTGGCGGGTAATCATCCGGTTCCATGATGATGAAGCCTGCATCGGCCTCTGGCAATTTCGCCGGCACGATTAGATTGGCATGGGTAAAGGCGCCGCCACGCGGCTCATACAACAAGAACTTGCGCAGGCCATCGTGCTCATTTTGCAGCCATTGCTGTTGGGCGAACAAAGTGTCACCCGGCGGCGGCAAAACCCCGCCGGTTATCACTTTGCCTATCTCGCCCTCGGCATGCGCCCCGACAACCGTGATCACCCGATCTGCCTTCATCGTTGTCTCTCCCTAAACTGCCAGAAATGCATCACGAACTTCCGGGCGGCTTTCAAGCTCTTGCAGGGTCCCGGCAAATTTGATGCTGCCGGTTTCCAGAATATACGCCCGGTCCGCAACCAGTCTGGCGAAATGCAGATTCTGTTCCGACAGCAAAATCGACAATCCCTGTGTTTTTAGTTCAGCGATGGTACGCACCATCTGTTCGACAATGACCGGCGCTATGCCTTCAGACGGTTCGTCCAACAACAGCAATTTTGGATTGCCCATCAAGGTGCGGGCAATCGACAGCATCTGCTGCTCACCACCACTCAGCTGATGGCCCAGATTACCCCGCCGTTCGCGCAGGTTGGGGAACAGCTTAAAGAGTTTATCTTCTGTCCATTCGGCCAATCCTGCCCGCGCAGGCAGCCGTCCTGCTTCCAGGTTCTTGGCCACCGACAGGTTCGAAAAAATGCGCCGGTCCTCCGGCACATACCCGATCCCCTTGCGGCAAACCTTGTAGGTCGCAAGGCTGGTGATCGCCTCGCCGTCGAAATGTACACTACCGGTTTCCGGCGGAACGATCTGCATGATTGTTTTGAGCGTAGTGGTCTTTCCCGAACCGTTGCGCCCCAGCAAGGCCACGACTTCTCCGCCACCCACCCCCAGCGAAACGTCATGCAGAATATGCGCCCTGCCGTAGTAGGCATTTATCCCGTTGACCTCAAGCATTGGGCGCGCTGCCGCCGTAGGTTCCGCCGCCGCCGAGGTAAACCGCGCGCACGCGGGCGTCATTGCGCACTTCATCAACACTGCCTTCGGCCAGCACTTGCCCACGGTTGAGCACCAGGATGCGATCCGCATGGCCAAAGACAGAATCCATGTCATGCTCGGTGAACAACACCGATATCACCTCATCAGCAACAATGTTGGCAATCAACGCCATGAGATTGGTTCGTTCGCCCGGCGCCATGCCAGCAGTCGGTTCGTCCAGCAACAAGAGCTTCGGGGCGTGGGCTAGGGCAATCGCCAGCTCAAGCCGCTTCAGGTCGCCATAGGCCAGGACCCCGGCGGCGCGGGCAGCCTGCTCGACCATACCTACTCGGTCAAGCAACCGGTCGGCTTCGTCCTGATACATGGTGGTCGCCGGCCGCCACAGATTGCTGGACTTGCGATGATGTGACAGCAGCGCCAGCTGCACATTCTCGCGCACTGTCATCGACGGGGCCGTCGCCGTGATCTGAAATGTCCGGCCTACACCGAGCCGCCAGATTTTACGGGCCGGCCATCGCGAAATATCTGTGCCATCGAACCTGACAGTCCCGGCATCCGCGCGCAGCTGGCCAGAGATCATGTTAAAGCATGTCGTCTTGCCGGCCCCGTTCGGACCGATGACCGCCAAGAGCTCACCCGGCTCGACGGCAAAGCTTACATCATCGACGGCCTTCAAGCCGCCGAACGATTTGGCCAGACCGGTAACTTGGAGAACGCTCATCGTTCCGCCTCACGCATGGACCGGTCGGTCACCGCGTCAGCCAGTCGCGCAAGGCCACCCACAATCCCCTGCGGTGCAATGAGCACGACAAACAGAATGACCGCGCCGAGGATCGCGCGCCAATACTCGAGCCGCGACAACTGATCCTCGAGCACGGTGAATGTCAGCGCCCCGACAATAGGTCCCAAGATTGTTTGAATGCCACCGAACAGAACCATGATCAGACCGTTGACCGACCGTGGGATCGCCAATTCGTCCGGAAAGACACTTCCTTTGGAATAAACATAGATCCCGCCGGCGATGCCAGCAAAAACGCCAGCAATGACGAATGCGAACCACTGGTGCCGCCGAAGATCAATACCGATCGCCGCCATGCGCAGAGGTGCATCGCGGCCGCCGCGCAGCACATAGCCGAATGGCGCATAAACGATCCGGCGCAAGGCAAGAATGGCGCCACAACACACGACCAACGCCAGGTAGTAGTAAGCCGTTCTGTCGGCCAGCCAGCCCGGCGGCCAGACACCGAGGATGCCATCATCTCCGCCAGTTACCTCCTGCCACTGAAACGCGGTCGCCCAAACAATCTGCGCAGCGGCCAGTGTCAGCATGGCGAGATAAACGCCACTAAGGCGAACGCAGAACCAACCGAACAAGAGCGCGCCCAATCCTGCAGCCAGCGGCGCCGCAACGAGGCCTGATACCATGCCCCCGCCGAGATGCTTAACCACTAGCGCGGCACCATAGGCTCCCAGGCCAAAATAAGCCGCATGGCCAAACGACACCATACCGCCGGTACCCATGATGAATTGCAGGCTGGCGGCAAACACCGCAAACACCAATATGTCTGTCGCCAGCACCAGCGTGAAGTCGCCGGCAACCATTGGCAAGGCGGCGAGCAAGACAATGACCGTTGCCACGGCCAGTCGTTGGCGATGCCCGAACGGTTGCAGCGGCGCCTCGCGGACATGCGCTGGCGCATGCGCATGGATCTCCGGCCTGCCAAGCAACCCTTGCGGTCGCAACACCAGCACAACCGCCATCACGAGAAACGCCAGCACGATGGTGACCTGCGGAAACACCAGCACCCCGAATGCATTGAGTTCGCCGATAATCGCGGCAGCCAGGAAGGCTCCCGGCACGCTGCCCATGCCGCCAATTACCACGACAACGAACGCTTCGGCGATAACATTGAGATCCATCAGCAGACTGATCGTTTCACGCGGGATCTGCAGCGCACCGCCGAGCCCGGCCAGAAACGCACCGAGAAAGAACACGCTGGTGAACAACAGCGTCTGGTTGATGCCGAGTGCCGCGGCCATTTCGCGGTCTTGGGTTGCCGCCAGCACCAATGTGCCCCATCTGGTCCGGTTGAGCACGAGCCACACCGCCAGCAACACCGTCGGGCCGATGACGATCAGCGCCAGATCATATTCAGGGATCGGTTCACCAAAAATGCGAACAACGCTGTCGAGCCCCGGCGCACGTGGCCCCACGATGTCCTCCGGCCCCCAGATCGCCAGCGCCGCATCCTGGATCACGAGCACCACGCCGAACGTCGCAACCAGTTGGAAGAGTTCCGGCGATCGATAGAGATGCCGAAGCAGCACAAATTCGACCACCGCGCCAAGGACGCCAACAGCCAATGCAGCAATCACAACCGCCGCCCAGAAGCCGAACACACCATGCGGCAGCCAGTTGACCACGCTATAGGCAAGGTAGGCGCCGACCATATAGAGCGAACCATGCGCGAAATTCACGATCCGCGTCACACCGAAAATGATCGACAGTCCTGAGGCAACCAGAAACAGCGCTGAAGCGCTGGCCAGCCCCGTAAGGAACTGGGCAAAGTAAAACCCCATCCGGTTGCCTCAATCCGACCGGTTATTCGGCCGGGCGCAATTTGCCGACCTCTTCATCACTGGGCAGGAAATCGGCCCCGTCAGCATAGTACCAGTCGACCATCATGCCCTTGCCATCCTTGACATCGGTCCGCCCGACCCAGGCGCCCATGGTCGACTGATGATCAACCGCCCGGAATGTCAGCTCGCCCGATGGCGCCTGCACGGTCAGGCCTTTCATCGTATCGACAAGCGTTTCGGTATCCAGCGCCTTGGCCTTGCCGAGCAGTGTAGCGATTGCATAGAACGTGTTGTAGCCGACCAGCGAACCTGCCTTCGGCGGTTCATTGTATTTCGCCATATAGGCATCGAAGAACTTGCGATGGGCATCGTCGGTGATCTGCTCAGCCGGATAACCGGTGACGATCCAGCCTTTCGGCGCCTCGCCTTTCAGCGGATTTAGATATTCCGGCTCGCCGGTTAGCAGACTGACCACAGTGCGGTTCTTGAATAGCCCGCGCAGTGAGCCCTCGCGCACGAACTTGGCCAGGTCGCCACCGAAAGTCACATTGTAGATACCCTCCGGCTTGGCCAATTCCAGGGCCCTCACCGTGGCACCTGCATCGATCTTGAAAAGCGCCGGCCATTGCTCATCGACAAACTCTACCTCAGGGTCAAGCCGCTGCAGATTCGTCTTGAAGGCGGCAACGGCGTCTTTGCCGTACGCGTAGTTCGGCGCCACAGTGACCCAGCGCTTGGCACCAGTCTTGACCGCTTCCTTGGCCAGCATCGCGGCCTGCATATAGGTCGATGGCCTCAGACGAAATGTGTAGCGGTTACCCTTGGCCCACACCACCGCATCGCTCAAGGGCTCAGCAGCCAAAAATAGCACTTTGTTCTGCTTGGCATATTCCGTCACCGCCAGCCCGACATGGGAAAAATACGTCCCGGCCAGCAGCGTCACGCCTTCCTTGCGCACCAGCTCTTCGGCAATCTTGACCGCATCACCCGGCTTGCCGTTGTCGTCTCGGGCGATTACTTCCAGCATCTTGCCGTTGACGCCGCCGGCCGCATTAATCTCCTCAACCGCCAGTTCCCAGCCCTTGCGATAGGGGTCAGTAAAGGCCGGCAGCCGCGTATAACTGTTCAATTCGCCGATCTTGATGGTGTCGGCCGCCATCGCAAACGGTCCGCACCAGGCACTGACAACAGCCATGCCGGCAATCACGAACGTCTTGAAGAGTGTACGGCGTTGCATAATGACCTCCCATGGTCGCAATGTCGGATTTCAAACGGCAAGTCTAAAGACAGACAATGGTGTACAGCAAGCCGGAACTGGTCCAATCTCGTGTTTTGTCACTGCCAACGAAGACACTGAACAATGCACGATAACAATTCAGCTCTCGAGAACGATCCGCTGGTCGCTCAGGCGCTGGCAGACGAAAAACAGCGCCAGCAGACACAGATCGAGCTGATCGCTTCGGAGAACATCGTCAGCCCGGCGGTGCGCGAGGCGCTAGGCCATGAGATGACCAACAAGACGCTGGAAGGATACCCCGGCAAGCGGTTCCATGGCGGCGGGCAGTTCGTCGATGTGGTTGAACAGGCCGCCATCGAACGTGCAAAGAAACTGTTCAGCGCCGACTACTGCAATGTTCAGCCGCATTCCGGTGTTCAGGCCAACCAGGCGGCGTTCTTTGCCCTCGTCAAACCGGGCGACCGTATCCTCAGCCTTGATCTGGCTGCCGGCGGCCATCTCAGCCACGGCGCCAGGGCGAACTATTCCGGCCGCTGGTTTGAGGCTCACCACTATACGGTCGACCGTGATACCGGCCGCCTCGACTATGACCGGATCGAGGCACAGGCGCGCGAGGTCCAGCCCATACTGCTGATCGCCGGCGGTTCGGCTTATCCTCGCGAGATCGACTTTGCCCGCATGGCCGCCATCGCCAGATCCGTCGGTGCGCGTTTCCTGGTCGACATGGCCCATATTGCCGGGCTAGTCGCCGCAAAGGTCCACCCTTCACCGGTGCAGCATGCCGACATCGTCACATGTACAACGACCAAGACCCTGCGCGGCCCGCGCGGCGGCCTCATCCTCGCCGGCTCCGATGAACTGGCCAGAAAACTGCAGTCGGCCATTTTCCCCGGCGTGCAGGGCTCGCTCCATTCCAATGTCCTGGCCGCCAAGGCGGTCTGTCTTGGCGAAGCACTGCGACCGGAATTCGCAGCTTATGGCCAGTGGGTAAAGGATAACGCCCGAACTCTCGCCGAGACGTTGGTGTCGCGCGGCATCGATATCGTCACTGGTGGCACCGACACTCACATGGTGCTGCTCGACCTGACCGGCAAAGGCATCACCGGCCAAGAGGCCGAACAGGCGCTCAGCGGCGCCAACATCACCTCGAACAAGAACCCGATACCGTTCGATTCATCCAGGCCGTCTGAGTGGGTCGGTCTGCGCTTGGGCACCGCCGCGGCAACCACCCGTGGATTCGACGAGGCGGCAATGCAGCAAGTGGGCAATATCATTGCCGAACTGATCGAAGTTGCGGCTGGGCGAAATCCCGACGACGCAATCTCAAAGGCACAGGCCAAAGTCGCGGAGGTGACGGCACAATTCCCAGTCTAGAGCGTGTCTTTCTCATATGGAGTCATTTGACCGCGTTTCTGCGTCTGCTGGCTAGGCATGCTTCGCGCCGTGGTCTGGTTGACCACAAGCGGAGCATAACGACGTCCAGCGGGCGCACAAACACGGCCTTCGGTGGCCCAAATCCGGCC
>JAEKFU010000688.1 GCA_016522385.1 Pseudomonadota bacterium | reverse complement strand
CGGGGCTCTTTTTTTCGTTCGCCAAATCCCAGGCGCGACCCGCTAGAGGGATTAAGCCGTGGTTGTGTTGTGGCCTTGCCGACATGTCGCCTTGAGCAAACTAGGATGTGGACTCATAAACGCGCGGCCACACCCTGAACTTCTCCGGATGTGCGTTGTTGGGGCAATGCGGATATTGAGTATGCACCAGCCGAACGTCCGGAAATTACCCAGAAGCCGACCTGTGCATTTCCAAAGTCAGGCTCTGAGGTGGCGTGGCAATTAATAGCTTCCGAAATAGCTACCGCCACTACCACTGTCGCTGTTAACGCTTGGATTTGTCGCAATGCCGGTGCTGGGCTTGCTCGGCTTCGTATCGTGGAAGCACGCCGACATTAGCGCAGCGGCTACGATGACCAGAAGCATCGCCGGTAACCGACGCAAGGAATTCTTTAGGAGGCTGTTTTGCATCTCATCCCCCAAACCGAAGTTATGCGGGTCGACAAGCGCAACCTGACCGAGGCGCTAACTTGTGACACCACCTCAGCCGTCCCGTGTAAGCACCAGAATCAGATCTTTAGTGCAACTAGTTGGTGATTGTGTGCGCCATTGACGGCATTTGCACGTCACGAAAGCGGCATAGCTGGTGCTAAAAGTTCGGGTATCAGAACGCCTCGACAGGTCTGCTGTTGAGGACCGAGCGGGCATAAAGTGTAGACCGGCAACACGTCGCGACATGACGGTGAGCGGACATTCAGTTGCTCCTGAAATGCAGAAGCCCCGCTGTTGATGGCGGAGCAATCAACCCCAAGAGTTGCTCAACGGACTGTCTGCAGTGGCCACATTTTGCCGTGGGAAGACGTTACCTGGTCTCGCGTCTTTGCCCGAGCCCCCAACTCTTTGCCAATTCTGAGCGGGTTTTTGCGTAGCGCGGTGCAACCATTGGGTAGTCGGGGTTGAAGCGCCATTTCGCTCGATACTGACTTGGCCCCATGCCATGTCTTGCAGAAATATGCCGCTTGATCGATTTGAATAATTTGCCACAGAATAGACAAGTGATTGCATCAGCAGTCACAGAGTTGCGAATTGGTACAGCAGGATTGTGTAGTTGCCCAGGCCCCGTAGTTGTCCATTTTGGTGCACCGGATATTGCACTATGAACGTCTGCGATGAAAACTTGCAGTTCCGAAGCTGGCAGCACGTTATTGCCGACATATCCAGCCACAATGTCCGCGGTCAGCTGTGTGAAGACTGATTTGAGCTCCCCGTTTTCATCGGCCATCTGACTACCTCATCAAATTCGTCGTCAACATGGCCTCTTTAATCTATCGACTTGATATTTATGGAAATAAATGAGTTCACCGGAGCAATAATGCGCAATTGAGAACGCTGTGGATGGTCTGCGGCGCCGGCGCAAAAGTGCGCAATTTTCACGCCTTCGATTCCATAAGAGTGGGAGCAAGGCGGGGAGATGTATGGTGTGGAGCTTTATCGGAAAGTTCGTCTGGCTTGTCATCGCGACGGCATGAATGTGAGTGAGGCGGCGCGGCATTTTGGGATAAACCGGCGAACGGTGGAGAAGGCGCTGAAGCACTCTGTTCCTCCAGGATACCGTCGCAGCAAGCCGCCCCGCCGCCCGAAGCTTGATCCCTTTACCGGGATCATCGATGCGATCCTTGAGCAGGACAAGTCGCGCCACCGCAAACAGCGCCATACAGCAAAACGGGTATTCGAGCGACTGCGCGACGAGCATGGTTTTGAAGGCGGCATCACGATTGTCACGGACTATATTCGCGCTCGCAAGCGCCAGACCCAAGAGGTGTTTGTGCCCCTGGAACATGCGCCGGGTCACGCACAAGTGGATTTTGGCGAAGCATTTGCGATGATCGGTGGCATTGAGCGTAAGATCCACTTCTTTGCCCTTGATCTGCCGCACAGTGATGCCTGCTTTGTGAAGGCTTATCCGGCAGAGACCTCCGAGGCGTTCTGCGATGGTCACATCTCGGCGTTTGCCTTGTTTGGCGGTGTGCCGTTGTCAATTCTGTACGACAACACCAAGATTGCGGTGGCGAAGATCCTTGGCGATGGCACCCGTCAGAGAACCCGGATCTTTAGTGAGCTGCAATCTCACTATCTGTTCAAGGATCGTTTTGGCCGTCCAGGCAAGGGCAATGATAAGGGTAAGGTCGAGGGCCTTGTCGGATATGCGCGCCGGAACTTTCTGGTGCCGGTGCCTCGCTTTGACAGCTTCGATGTGTTGAACGCCTGGCTGGAAGAACAATGCCTGAAGCGTCAGGGCGATCAGTTGCGCCGGCACAGCGAGACTATCGAGGAGCGCCTATCTCGGGATTTGGATGCGCTGATGGAGTTGCCGCCCGTGCGCTACGATGCCTGCGACAAGCAAAGCACACAATCCAACTCGCTGTCGCTGGTGCGTTACAGGTTGAACGACTACTCGGTGCCGGTCGCCTATGCGCACCGCGACGTTCTGGTGCGAGGCTATGTGCACGAGGTAGTAATCAGTTGCGCAAGCGAGATCATTGCCCGGCACAAGCGTTCCTATGAGCGCGGAGACATGATCTTTGACCCTCTCCATTACCTTGCATTGTTAGAGAAGAAGATCGCAGCGTTTGATCAGGCGGCCCCGCTATCCGGTTGGGAACTCCCCGAAGCGTTCACCCGCCTACGCCGGCTCCTTGAGCAACGCATGGGCAAGTACGGCAAACGGGAATACGTCCAGGTTCTCAGGCTGCTGGAGAGCTTCGAGCTTGATGATGTGCATGCGGCCGTCAGACAGGCGCTTGCTCTTGGGGCCATCGGATATGACGCAGTCAAACATCTGGTGCTGTGCCGGATTGAGCGGCGCCCACCACGGCTTGATCTCGACGTCTATCCCTATCTGCCCAAGGCCCACGTTGAGACCACATCTGCCAATGCCTACATGAGCCTGCTGGGAACGGCGGCATGAGTGAACCACCGCAGTTGCTGCTCGATCATCATCTCAAGAAGCTCAAGCTTCCGACGTTCCTTGCCGAGTACGACAAACAGGCTCGCCAATGTGCCGCCGAGAATGTTGATCACGTGCGCTACCTGTTGCGTCTTTCGGAGTTGGAGTTGATCGAGCGTGAACGGCGGATGATCGAACGGCGTATCAAGGCCGCAAAGTTCCCAGCCACCAAGAGCCTCGACAGCTTCGACTTCAAGGCGCTCCCATCGCTCAACAAGGCGCTGGTCATGGAGCTGGCACGTTGCCAGTACATTGGCTACCAACAAAACATCATCGCACTCGGCCCGAGCGGCACCGGCAAGACCCACATTGCCCTCGGCCTGGGACTGGCAGCCTGTCAGAAGGGTCTGAAAGTCCGCTTCATAACCGCAGCAGCCCTGGTGCACGAATTGCTGGAAGCGGCGGATGAAAAACGTCTTCTGCGCCAACAAAAACAGCTTATCAGCCAGGACCTGCTGATCATCGATGAACTCGGATACGTCCCGCTGTCAAAAACTGGCGCCGAACTGCTGTTCGAGATCTTCAGCCAGCGATATGAGCGTGGCTCGATCCTCGTCACTTCGAACTTGCCGTTCGATGAGTGGACCGAAGTCTTTGGTTCCGAACGTCTCACCGGTGCGCTACTCGACAGACTCACGCATTATGTCCACATTCTGGAGATGAACGGCGAAAGCTACCGACTGAACCAGAGCCGGCAGCGGCAAAAACAGTCCTACAAAAACAATAAGCGCTGAGACAGGCTTGCCCACAGCCGTCCTGCGGCGTCAGCCTAATCAGGGCACTCCGCAGAACGGCTATGGACAACCTACGCAACCGCTTGTGTCGCTAACTCGCACCGGGAAGTTGCGCACAATTGCTCCGGTGTTGACATCATCGAAGTCAGGATGTGCTGATCATCATCTATTAGTGCAATCGTTGACATGTTCTCTCCACTCCATAAGTTCTCCCCGTACGTATGAATCTCATTGTGGCCCTTTGAGTGCGGAACTGAGATAGATTGTGTTTGCAAATGCCTTGCGAATACCAGCTGTAGGCGCATCCAGTCCCCAGTCAGTGCTCGGGGCGCTCTTCCACTGACATTGCGATGTGCCACATCGCAGTCGCAGTCAGCGGACCGGCCTCAAGACCAAAGCGCCTGGTGCCGTTTTAGTCTGCTGATGACCCAAATAGACATTGATAGTGATTATCTAGGTACGGCGTTGAAAAC
>JAEKFU010000647.1 GCA_016522385.1 Pseudomonadota bacterium | reverse complement strand
CATTCTGGCCTGCTGCAAGGCAGATATTGAAACTTGCCAAGACATCCGGAGATAGCGCTCGGCGGACATTTCAGTTTCTACCCGGCATGTCTGCTTTCCGGGCAATAGTGCTGCAAATCTCGGTCTTGAGGACGGATCGATAAAATTCAGCGTCATAGGCGGCTCGTTCGAAAATTGAGCTGAGGGGAGAAAGCCACAAATTTGAGACCTCGCTGTACGACGCTCTAAAAAGCGCTGGTGGGCGATTGCGGACACATTCTCAGATGCAACCGGATTCTGCCAAACTATCCACTTTCGCAATTCTCGAGCTCTGCAGCAGCTAGGGGCAAAGCAGCCATCTCTTGCAACACAGCGATGCGAGCGTAGCTCAGGGGTGCAGCACGCGTCCTCTATGCGCCGGATTCCTTCGATATCGAGGTGTTGAAGCGTTGCTCGTCGGTTCTGTCAGATGCCGAGCTCGAGAGAGCGGACTGCATTCTAACTGAGCATGGCAGGAGCCATTTCATCCAGCGCCGTGCGTTTCGTCGCTTCTGCGGCGGGTCCGCGCTCGGGTCGTCACAAGCCTTGTCGCAAGTTGTTTTCGACGAGACGGAGAAAGGGCGCCCTTACCTTCCAGACTTACCCGAATTCCGGTTCAGTTTCTCCTCATGCCGGATCGGTTTTCTCGCGGCGTGGTCGTCGATACACGGAATTGGTGTCGACATTGAAGATCGAACAAGGAACCTGGAAGTGGTAGAACTCGCTCACCAGTTCTTCTCGCGGACCGAGGCGAGGCTCGTTATTGCGGCCGCTAGTGCGGCGCGCCCGCGAACATTCTTTCAGCTCTGGAGCTTGAAGGAAGCGGCGTTGAAATCCATTGGAGAGGGATTGCCCTTCGGCCTCGACGCGTTCCAGTTCGAGCTGACTCCAAATCTGCGTGTCGTTCATGCACCAGATAGCCACGGCGGAGCGGAGCGATTTACTGCCCACACTGTCCCGGGAACCAAAAGCTGCGCCGCTGTCGTCATCCGAAGCGTGGCCTGATCCGGCGGGAAGCATCACCGATGGCCGAATGACGGCAACCGTCCGGCAACACCGCCCTATCAAACCAGCCCATTCGCAGTTAAGCTCAGGTTTGAGCGAAACGCCACGGCATGAGTCCATCAAGGCGGGTGATCTTGCGATCTGCTCAGGTGGCTCATGGATCGCGGCATCGAGCCGCACATCCCGCGGTCTGTGATGTGCCAATAGCCGGGCTATGCGGAACATCGCTCATTTGCTTGTTTTGAGCATTACCGCCCCAACCAAGGTAATGGTCGTAGATGCCAGGCGCGCCAGATTGAGCCGTTCCCTTAGGAAGAAAACACCGAAGAGCACAGCGAAAACCATGCTCGTTTCACGGACGGCGGATACGAGTGCCATTGGGGCCTGCGTCATTGCCCAAACGACAATCCAATAGGCAAGCATAGAAACCAAACCTGCAAGCAGGCCAAGCTTCCAGGATGTACGGGCTTGTACAAAGACCTGATCCCTACGCAGATATAGCGCCAATAACGTTATGGGAATTCCGTCGAGCAGGTTGAGCCAGAAAATGTAACTTTGGGCGCTGTCTGCAAGTCGGGCACCTAATCCATCTACGACTGTGTAGCCGGCGATAAACACTCCTGTTCCGAGGGCATACAAGATTGCTCTAGGCTCTCTAAAGCCACTTGCGCCACGCGTCAGGGTAAGACTCATGATCCCAAGGGCGATGTGGACAACCGAAAGTGTTGCCTGGCGGCCTAGCGTTTCGCCCACAATCCCAACAGACACGACTGCTACGATCAACGGTGCAGAACCTCGGGCAATGGGATAAACATGGCTCAAATCGCCATAGCGGTACGCCATTACGAGAAAAACGTAATAGGCCGTGTGCAGAGCGGTTGAGGCCCAAATGTATGGCCAGGATGCCGGCGTTGGAAACGCCACGAAAGGGACAACCAACATGGCAACCGCAGTCTGACTTATCATCATGATCGCCACCATGATAAGCCGGTCAGTATTCACCTTAACCAGCGCGTTCCATGCCGCATGAAGGAGTGCTGCCCCAAGCACCATCGCGAACACTCCGGTCGTCATTTCAATCTCCAAGTTCGATACAGTTCATTATTGGTCAGGAACGTGTTTAGTTGTTTGCCAGTCATGATCGTCGATTACAAACAATGCGATGAATTGTCCGCACTGACGATGACTGCGCTGGATCTTCTTCGCCCTTCTGTGCCGCTGAACAATCGTCCGCTGAGGGAGCAGGAGAGGACATTTGATTCGTGCCCTCAATTGGTCCCAGACGTGCGGCAAGACAAAGACACAACGGCAGCGTTGCATATCCGAATTGGGCACAAAGGCAGGCACAGGAATTCAACGACCGGCTTCCGGTTTTTTCATAATTTGGTGGCATCAAGATTGAATGCCAAAAATGAAATTCCAGGAACAGGACCTGTACGCCCCGATCAAGGTGTTGCTTGAAGCCCAGGGCTACGAAGTGAAAGGCGAAGTGGGATCGGCGGACATTGTTGCCATCCGCAAGAACGAGGAACCACTCGTCGTAGAAATGAAAAGTGGCTTTTCCCTTGCCCTCTTTCACCAGGCCATCGATCGACAGCAAGTTACAGATGTCGTTTACGTGGCAGTGCCGCGCGGATCAGGCAAGACATTTCGTGCGTCGCTGAAGAAGAACATCAGGCTATGCCGACGCCTGGGATTGGGCTTGATGACGGTCAGAATGAAGGATGGCCTTGTCGAGGTACACCTAGATCCCGCGCCCTATAAGCCCCGCAAAGCGCACCGGCAAAGGGCGAGACTCCTCAAGGAATTTGCCAAGCTTGTCGGTGATCCCAACACGGGCGGATCAACCAGAAAACGACTTGTGACGGCCTACCGACAAGACGCCCTGCGTTGCCTGCACAAGTTAAACGAATTCGGCCCCACAAAGGCGGCCATCGTTGCAAAACGATCCGGTGTCGCAAATGCGCGACGCTTGATGGCTGACAATCACTATGGGTGGTTTGATAGGGTTGAAACCGGCATCTACACGCTGAGCCCGAATGGCCATCGCGCGCTTGGTGAATATGCAGAAGAAATATCCCGCCTCTGTCCCAATCAATCCGGTCGGCAAGATGTTTGTGATGCCGTGTCCAAGGTCCAACCGGTGAGCATCAGCTAGGGTCTGCTGGTTTGGAATCAATTCTGCTTGTCCCACGGCGGGCTACAAACATCGAACCGGGCGCAGGGCGATGTGGGGCATTGTGCAAGGCCGGTTCGCCGTCACTCCTGCTATGCGCAAACCCAGACTCTTGCCGCTGCTTGACTGTAACCACAGTTTGGCACACCCGCGATGCAAGTGGACAAGCCATCCACAGCATCAGCGGTGAAAGTCAGCGCATCGGATCTTTGCATGCACTGTCCGCCACTAACGCGATCCAAGATCAGACGAGTTGAGATCGCTTGAGCGGCATTAACGTGCACTTGCCGTTAGTCGCGTTGGTTTGCTCAGCGCCTCAATTGAAGATTGCGACTAAGCAACGTTTTACGCCTTCAGTGCTTGAGCACATTGCTCCGCAACCCTGCGGTCAGGACTGCTGGCCCCACCTAGTGTAGCCCATCCAGCCTTTCTGACATGTTCAGCTTGCCGATATTTTGATGTCAGCTTCAGGAAAACGGCAAGTTTTTCCGGATCAGGGTCGCTTTGCGCCCGTGCAACACATATTGGTACGAGGCGTTCGACAACCGCAGCGTTCGCCATTGCCTG
>JAEKFU010000616.1 GCA_016522385.1 Pseudomonadota bacterium | reverse complement strand
CGCGTTCCGATACGACCCGACCGATAACAGGTATCGTCTGCGACAGGGGTTCGGTGCGCACTTCATCGACACCGACAATCGTTGCCGACGTATCTTGTGCAGCCGCATTGGTTGCGGTCACTGGCATTTGTACCAATGCCAACATCAATACCAGGCAAATGATGCTTGCGCGCAAATTCATCAGCTGTTTACTCATACTTCAGCCCAAGAAACTCAGGGAACTGGGATTTCCTGTGTATTATCGGGCACTTTATAGCCGCGCTGCACTGCCGGCCGCGCGGCTAAAGCATTGTACCACCTAAGAACGTTTTTGTATTCGTTCAAGTTAACCTCTTGCCATTCGAAGCGGGCACACCAGGGAAATATCGCGATGTCGGCGATAGAATAGTCGCCGGCGACAAATTCGACATCGGCAAGGCGGCGGTCAAGGACACCATATAAGCGCTTTGTTTCCTTGCTGTAACGCTCTTCGGCGTAGGGCGCCTTGCCCGGATTGAATTTCAAGAAGTGATGCGCCTGACCGAACATCGGTCCCTGCCCGCCCATCTGCCACATCAACCATTCCAAAGTGCTCCATTTGGCGGCACCGGACGAAGCAAAAAATTTGCCGGTCTTCTCGGCGAGGTAGATCAAGATTGCACCGCTTTCGAAAATCGACTGACCCGCGTCCTGGTCGATAATTGCTGGAATGCGGTTGTTGGGCGAAATCTTCAGGAAATGCGCCTGGAACTGCTCGTCCTTGGTGATGTTGATCGGATGCACATTATATTCAAGTTCCATTTCCTCCAAAGCGATTGAGGCCTTGCGCCCGTTCGGCGTGCTCCAGGTGTACAGATCAATCATCAATTATCCCTATCCCTGATCGTTGTCAGATGTCAGCCGAGATCAGGATATCCCGCTGCCCGAACCTCAGCTTCTTGCACTAGAACACGGTCGTAAGTGTGACGCGACGTGAACTCTAGACCCTCAATGAACAGCGATATACGATCCGCAGCCGAATACGGATCTGAAAATGCACTGGCAAGCGCCCGTTTCATGGAATCGACCTGGCGGCGTGGACGCCCGGCACAAGTTACGTAGGGCAGCGACGGCGCAGCTGGACTGTGGGCGACGATGCGCAAGCAATCGGTAATCTGCCGGCGGTATCGCCGGCATAGGGCAAAGCTCACGCAGTCGATCGCTGCGACGTCAGCCGCGCCGGCAGCAACCATTTTCATGGAATTGGCATGACCGCCGGAACAGGATACCTCACCAAAAAAAAGGCCATTTGATGAGAGCGGTGCAAAGACCGAGCGGAGTGCAAGGTGCCCCGACAGGGAGTCCTCCGCGTTGTAGACCGCATGTGCGCCGCGCAAGTCCTCCGGCGCTGCAAATCCGCTGTCCGTGTGCACGACGATGAGGCTTTGATAAGCGGTATCATCGCACCCTTCTACGCCGTAGACCGGCGTGGCCAGTACCTGCAGAAAATTGTCGAATTCGTGGGTCAGCGGATAACCGCAAGATTGCGAGAACAGCAGGGCCGGCGAGCGCCACTGCTCGGTGAGCGGCATGGAGCGTTCGAGGCTGCCAGGCACATTGGTGAAACCTTCCGCGCGCAAAGCCTGCGCGATGGACCGCCACAGCCGATCGGTATGTGTCCGGACTTCTGGCCAGTCATACATCGCCAATGATGCAATCACTGCAATTTCCTTGTCAGGCGGCGCACATAGGTTGCGCACTCATTCGGCTGGACCCTAGCATGGCGGATCAAGTCGTCGAAATGACCGGTCAACACCCGGATATGCTCGGTTGAGTTGAACACGAAGAACAAGTCACCGACATAAATTGCCGCCCGCTGCAGGCCGAACACCGTGTACGGAACCGAGTAGCGCTCACGGCCATCGAACAGGAAGCAGCGATAGGCCGGATAACCTGATTGCAGGCGGTCGGCCATATGGATCAGCTGTCGCCTGCGTTCATCAATAGCGAGATCTTCCCACAGGCCGTGACCGCAGGCGAAATTTTCAAGGCTCTGGTAGGGCAGGCAAACCTCGATTTCGTTCGAAGCATCGGCGGCATGGCTGATATGAGCTCTAGCAACGTCGCGCGAGGCGGCTGCTTTGGCTTCGCTCAACAAGCCCGTTTCATAAGAGATCACATCATCAGTCTTCAACTGATCGGGGAGCGTCGCGGGCACATAGCGCACCTTGTAGCCACGCGCCTGATCGTGCCACAGCGCCAGCCGTTCATAAGCCGAGCGGCCGGCACCCGGCTCGATCATCAGCTGCGGCACAATGTCGGTAGCCACCTGGTCCTCCTGGGACAAGCCAAGGAGCCAGTCGACGCTCACCGCATGACGGGTTGCAATCCGCGCAATGGTTTCAGCGCGCGGCAGTCGCACATTTGACGGTGACAAGAGCTGCGACAGCGTCGAGCGGTCAAGACCGGCCTGGGCGGCAAACTGCGAACGTGACTGGGCGGCGCGCTCGATTAGCTGACCGAGGCGGTCGCGAAAAATCTCCACCGTTTTGCGCTTGTCCATGGTGTAGTGAGCGTTGTCGTATGTGTTTACAATTATCACCATTCAATCTGTTTGTGTGCAATAATAAACATTTTGTGCGCAAAATCGTGTTTAGTATCGAGCCAAATCACGATAATTTGATGGCAGGCAAGAACGGGGTGACCGGATGGAAGTTTCATCCGCGGCAACATTTCGTCTGAAATACGGCGTTGAGTGGCGCACGCTGGGCGTAACCATTGCAGCGTGGTTGGCGTTCGCACTTTTCACGTTGTTCTGGAAGGATCTGGGTTGGCTGATTGTTGGCCCTGTCGGTGCCTATTTGGTTTGCCTCATCGGCTCTTTGCAGCATGAGGCGGTGCACGGACACCCGACACGCTCAGCACTCGTCAATGAAGCTTTGGTGTTCTTGCCGGTTGGGTTGTTGTTTTCGTATCGTCGCTACAAGATGCTGCACCTTACCCACCACAAAAATGACCATTTGACAGACCCGGACCTCGATCCGGAATCTGCCTACATGGAACCACAGTCTTGGCAGGGCTTACCCAGGCCGCTGAAACTGCTCTTCACGATCAACAATACAATGCTGGGCCGGTTTTTCATCGGACCAGCAATTAGCACGGTTATCTTCCTGAAATCCGAGTTGAGGCTTCTTGCGAGTGGTGATCGCTGCGTGGCCAAGGCATGGCTTCTGCACTGTCTCGGGCTTGTCGGTGTGTTCAGTTGGATCGGCATCGTTTGCGCAATGCCAATCTGGCAGTATGTGATGTTCATTGCATATTGGGGACTGGCCCTGACGCTGATGCGGTCCTATGCCGAGCACCGGGCGCATGAAGACAGCAACTGCCGTACGGTCGTAGTTGAAACCAACGCCATCATTTCGCTGCTATATCTCAACAATAATCTTCATATGGCGCACCATGAATGTCCGGCTCTCGCCTGGTACCGACTGCCATCATATTACCGCGACAACAAGGAACGTCTGTTGCGCGACGATTGCGGTCATCTGATCAAGGGTTACTGGCGGCTGTTGCGTGATTTTGGACTCAAGCCTATACGGCCGGTCGCACACCCGTTACCGGATAGTCTGAAACGGCAAGAAAAGATCGAGCTGTTAGGGAAGGAACACATATAATGACCAGCACACAGACGCCGGAAAGCGCCGCCTATGTCGTGATCGGTGCCGGTATGCACGGCATGTCGACGGCCTGGCATCTTGCCATGGCGCTGGAGAAATCCGGCAAGGGCAAGGGCGGAGATGTGGTGCTAATCGACAAGACCGGCCCGGGGGCCGGCGCGACCGGTGTAGCCTGCGGTTGTGTACGCAATTTCTACATGACGGGACCGCTACATACGATCCTGCGTCATTCGGTGGATGTCTGGCAATCCGACCCGGCCAATCTCGGCTTCCAGCAGGTCGGTTATGTTTCCGTCGGCGAAGACAATCAGACATCCGACTACGAGAAAATCCACAAGAGCCAGAATGACGCTGGCTATCCATCGAACATCTATGTCGGCCAAGAGGCGAAGTCCTACCTAAAATCGATCTGGCCCGACTTCAATACCGAGAAGGCCGATGTCGTGCTGCATGAAAAACCATCGGGCTATGCAGGCACCCATTTGGCGGTGCGCGGTTTGCATGAAAAGTGTCTGCAGTGGGGTGTAAATTGCGTCTTCGGTACGGCGGTGACCGGCTATGACATGACGAACGGATGTATCACCGCGGTCAACACAGGTAAGGGCTCGATCAAGGCCGATTGTGTGGTGATCTGCGCCGGTGCCTGGGTCGGCAAGCATTGGGACTGGCTTGGCAAACCGAGAACCCTCAACATGCGCTATCCCGATGGAGGGATCACCGAAAGTGCCGATATGTGGACGTATTGGCGGTTGCTGGAAGGCGAAGTTTATCTCAATGAAGATGCGACCTATCGCACGCCGGACGATAGGGACCCACCGGTGCTGCATGTCGAATTGATGAATACACCGGTGGTGACCGAAGACGGTAAGTCGTTTCCAGATCTGCATTTTTACACCTATTTGCGCTATGCCGCTGAACGAATCGGTGCACCGGGCGTGCAGGGTGGCACAATTCCCATCAAGATCGGTCCTGATGCGCAGATCGATCCTTATGGCCATGCCAATGATTCCTATCAGGCCGACCCATGGTTCGCCGATTACTACTGCGCAACGCTCAGCTATCTGATGGATCGCTTCAAGGGTTGCCGGGCCAATTTCAAGGACCGACGCAATGGTGGTATCGGCGCCTTCACGCCGGACAACGTGCCGGTGTTCGATTGGGTGGCAGACAACGCTTATATGATCGCCGACTCCAACCATGGCTACAAAATGATTGGGGTAGGCAAGCTTGTCGCCCAGCATTTGACCGAAAGCCAGCCGGTCGAGGCGCTGGCGCCATTTGCGCTAACCCGCTACGAGCAAGGGTTGACGTTCGGTGAACGCAATTCGAACTGTCCCTGGGTTTAGAGCGTGTCTTTCTCATATGGAACCATTTGGGAATGACACGCTCTAGGATCTCAGGCTGGTTCAGTCGCGCGATAGGCCCAATAGCGGCTAGCCAGGAAGCCGACCAAAGGCACGATGATCACGACGGGGATGAGCGCAAGCCAGAATGGCCAGTCCCACAGCCCGGTGGCCACCAGCACAATCAGCTGGTTGAGGCAGAAGCCGCCAATGGCAACCGCCAGATATCTCGGCGCGGAATAGTTGTGCGCCGTGCGGCCCTGAAAGGTCCAGGCCCAATTGCCGCCATAGGACACGGCCCAGGCGGTCAGGAATGCTATGGCGTTTGACCATAGCGGCGACAAATCAAGCCCGTGATGCAGGACAAGTGCTGTAACGACATGAATGATCGTGGCAGCAATGCCAATGATGCCGAAACGGGCAAACTGGCCAGCCAAGCCGCTCATTCGCCGGCACTCTCGACCACGGCAAGCAAAGACACTCCGATTGGAAACGGCACCCGGCCAATGAGAAACTTCTCG
>JAEKFU010000555.1 GCA_016522385.1 Pseudomonadota bacterium | reverse complement strand
ACCCCGTGCTCAGTCAACCATTTGAACTGCACCATGATTGGGATGGATGCCACGCGCCACAGGTCGCGATCTCGGGCGTAATAATCCCGGCCCACACTCTGCTTGGTCTTGTTCAGCTCCAGCATGGGTTCTGCGTCCTGATGGTAATGCAGATGGATGTTCTCCCCATCCGGGCAGGCTTCAAAGAAGACCGAGATCCCGGTTTCTGGAGAGTAATCGAGCAGACTCTTCATCAGTCAGCCGTCTTGCGCTCTTTGGCAGTTGGCGCGCGGGCCACCTCTGCCTCAATGAAGGTGTCAGCCAGTGATTTTGGCAGGGCGTGAATGAGCACATCACCACCAGCCTCGGCCAGGTATTTTCCGCCCTCACCGTCATGGACACATTTTCTGGTCATCACGACATCAATGGTCTTTTCATTTGCCATAGCATTCTCCTCTCAATGGAACAGGAGAAGGCGGGACTAGCGCACGATCGTTTCAGATTGAACCAATCTGAAACGTGAATCGTCCGCTAACCTATTGAATCTGAGCATGTTCTTATCAGAAAAGTGCTGCAACTTTTCTGGAACATGCTCTGATCCCGCCTCCGTGAAGTTCAGACCTCGTCTTATCAAGTGGTCAGATCGGCAATGACGCCGCTGGCCTTTTCTTCCTTGCAGCACAGGGTGAACTCTGCACTCAGCAGGCGTTTGTCGTTGTGGCCGGTCTTGGCCAGCTTGTCGCGACGGAATGTCTGCAGGAATCGCACTTCCCACATGCTCGGTGTAAGAACCGCCACCGTGCGATCCCGGCTGAAGCGGTTCGGAACGATACGGTGTTCACCGAAGTCGGAGATGTACACGTCAGCCGCACCGAGGATCGTCGCCTGGGCGTTTCCCGGGTTGTCGCGGTACTGCGTTGCGATGCCGGCAAAGCCGGATGCCGTCTGCTTGTTTGAGCCGCCGGTCATGATGATTGAAGGTGAGCCGCCTTCAGTCCAGACGTCCTTGATCACGCTCTTCAAGAGACTTTCCGTAAACGCCCGCTGGGTGCCATCGGTCGGTGCCTCAACAAGCCCGGTCGTGGAATTGAAGCCGCCATCGGCACCGCCGGTGCCGCGCGATGTGTTGGTTTCAATCCACGACTCCAAGCCGCCAAGCTCACCGGGTGTGCCGGCGCCACCTAAGACGGTCGCATCGGCACCGGTCAGGCGGGTCTCCATATCCGTCTTGAGCGCTTTGGCCGCCTGCATGGTCTGGCGGCTCAACTCTTCCCGCCGTCCTGCCGCGTTGACGGCCTGGGCGGTTGTTGAAACCGAGATCGTCTCATCCATCAGCTGGACCACGTTCTTCAACCGCTCCGGCTGGCCTTGCGCGTCCGCGGTGACATCGTCACCTTCAATGGTCTTGTTGTTGCCGTTTGCCGCCCGCAAGGTGTCGCGCTGCCATTCCGGCGTCCTGTTGGCGGCGAGGCCCTTGCGGCACATGGCATAGAACGGTGTGTCATAGGGAGCGATGTTGGTGATGACATCGCTCAAATCTTCACGAATGCCAACCATGGCAAAGGTCTGGGTCGTATTAGCTGGTACTGCCATTTGATTTTCCTCTAGTCGAAGAAAGCATCAAGCGCTTGAAGGGCTGCGGCCTCACTGTCACCGTGTTCGGCAAGGAATGCTGCTGCAGACGCCTGACGTGCCTTCTTGGAATTGCTGTCTTTTGCCCTGGACCGAACGAGCTTCGGTTTCGAGCGCACGATCTTGACCGCTTCTTTGGCCTTTTGCTGCGACTCCTTGAACGCCAGGGCGTCCTTCGCCAGTTTGAAAAGCCGGTGGTCGTAAATGTTTGCGATGTCTTCGGCCTTCAGTCCGTAAGACCCTTCCATCTGCTTGTAGAACTCGAGCCTGGTTGCTTCGTTTGCAATTATCTCCGGCCAGAATTCCTTCAAGGCCGCCTCTTCCTGCGACCGATAGGCATTCAGCAAGGCTTGCCGCTCTTCGTCGGCCCGTTCCTGTTGCTGCTGCAGTTGCTTGTTTGCCTCCTCGTTGCGTTGCGCCAGCTCTTCGTTCAAACGCATCTGATGGGCGTAGCTCTCCGGATCGTACTGAGGCTTGTTTGGATCGAGCAGGCGCACATCCGGGGTCAGCGGCTCGTTCACCGCCTGCCAGTGCCGGATCTGCTCCATGACCTGCTGACGCGCCTGAAACGTCTGGGCCAGGGCCTCCTGGTTGGCCGCAGGCATGCGATCGGATGTGCTGCGCGCTTCGGCGAGCTCGGCTGCAAGCGCCTCAGCCCTGTTGTAGCCAGCCCACACATCATCCAGTGACACGCGTTGTGCCTGGCCGTCATCGTCGGTGAATTCCAGGTAATCGGTTTCTTCATTGGCCGGTCGATCCCCACCCTCGTCCTTGCCCTCTGTCTCTTTGGCGTCCCTGCCCTCCTCTTCGTCAGAACTCACCTCATGCCTTTCGGCCGTTTTGGCGTCTGTCTCCTCAACGATCACGTCTTCCTGGTCTTCATCGCCAAACTGCATGTTGGCCGATGCACGCACTGCATCCTCCAGGCTCAGGTCCTGATCGCTTGGAGTGGTCTCATCATTCATTGTTTGAAGCCTTTCTGTCTGCTTCCACGAGTTTCACCTGGGCACGCTCGCCCACTTTCACGGCAACCATCAGCGACTGTCTCAGCTGACGGATGGCGTTGATCGCAACGGACAGCTGCAGACGCTCCTTGTCTTGCGAGACCTTGCACTGGAGGATCTGTTCGATGAACTCTTGCTCCAGCTCATCAAAAAACCCGGCAATCACCGGGTCTGTGTGGAACGCGGCCAGATGCTCGCCCAGATCGCGCTTCTTGATCAGCGCGGCGATCCTGTCGCGTATCACCCCGCATTACCTCCCAGTTGCGTTTCGGTTATGCCGTCATCCCCCTTGAGTTCGGCTTCCTGCCTCATCTCTTCCTTGCGAAGCGCGATTTCCGCATGCATCTGCTCAAGCTTCAATGCGATTTCCGCTTCCAGCTGACGGTCCTTGCGGCTGATGTCCGCCATGAGCTCGCGGTCCTTGCGCGCCTGTTCGGCGCGCTCTGCTTCCAGGCTCATCTGCATCTTGTCGCGGGTCACTTCAGCCCGTGCTTCGGCATCGATGACCTTGGGGTCCCGTGGCGCTTCAGGTGGCGGATCATCGTAGCCTTCCGGCAGCTTTTTGAAGAATTGCGAGGGGTCCCGAAAGCCCATGACCTCAACGGCCCGCGCATAAGAATTGCGCAACTCTTTGAGGCCCGCCAAAGGGTTGCCCAGCCCTGCCTCGGCAATGATGGCCTTTTGTTCCTGGGCAAGCCCCATGACATTTTGCAGCTGCACTTCACGGCTGGCTGTGCCCTGGCCCAGATGCACTTTCACCGCCATCTCATCGGACCAGCGCCTTGGGTCAAACGGCACCCATCTGGCCTTGATCTTCAAGAGACGGGAATGGTCCTGATAGGTGCACACGCATTGCAGAATGGTCTGAAACACCTTTTCAAGCGACTTGCGCAGCTGGCGGGCGATGAACTCCTTGCGCGCGGCCGTCGCATTCTGCAGAAGCGCAATGCCGCTCGCCGTCTTGTTGAGCGCTTCCGGGTTCAGCCCTTGTGAATGCCGCGAAACGCCGGTCCTCTGCTCTGCCTGCTGATCCCAGTATTCCAGCATGTTGAACGCCGCCGGCGTCATGTCTGGGACAACCTCCCAGCTGATGGCTGCATTGACGTCACCGCTCACCGGAATGACCGAGGCAATCTCGTGATCGAGCATGGCATCGATGCCCTCTTCATCAAGCGCCTGCTTGTTGAAGGCCCCACGTGGGCGGATCGACATCTCAAGATTGTCCAGCGCGTTGCGGGTAACGACGGTCCTGATGCGCTGGATGTCGATCACCCGGTCGGCGATTGAACGGCCGATATATTTGTGCGCCACGGGAATGGGCGAGAAGCCGACAAATTTGCAGTACCTGGCTGGTTCGTTTTCCACGATGACATTGCCGACGCGCTCGATCCGGCGAAGCTCGACAACACCATCGCCATCAAAATCAACTCTGAGATATTCCTCAAGCAGCACGACCTTGCGGCGGCCTTCATGGCTGGCGCCTGAGCGAAACGTGTCGCCCGGCTCATCGATGAAGCGGCTGTCGCGCCTCACATCTGATTCAAGATCCGTATTCGAGGCATTGATGTTGAGCGTGGTGAGTTCATGTTTGCGCTCGGGATATTCGCGCCACAGGTCCTCCAGGTAGACCTCGCGGCGCCTGGCACAGTAGTCCTGTGCCATTACCTTCGACCGGCGAGAGATCAGGAACTCTTCGGGCGGCACGCCTTCGACCACGCAGCGCCCCTGGCGTGGCGTGTGCTTCACCTTCAGATCAAAGACCGTCAGCTCGCCGGCATCTGTCTGTTCAGTCCTTTCAGCCTGCTCGAGGATTTCATACTCCGGGTCACTCACATAGCGTGACAGTTGCTCAACCGTGACGCCTTCCAGTTCCTCCGGCGGCTTTGGCTTTGGCGTTTCCCAGTCAACGGAGACGACGCCGATGCGCTGCAACAGGCCGTCAAAGGCCATGTCATGGGTGATCCTATCGCCGTCATTGTCCTTGAAATAGATATGCTGCAGGTAGTCTGCGGCGGCTTCGACATGTTCCTCATCCGCCTCGCCTGCCGGCTCGAGGGCGATCAGGTCATCGCTCGATGCAAAGACCCGCTCCAGATCGGGTAGGATCCAGTCAATCGTGTCGGCCACATCATGGGTGACAACCTGTGAGCGATCATCGAGCTCATCGCCATAGGTCTTGGCATAGTACCGTTCCATGGCCTGTGCCTGTGAGCTGGCAAGCTCGGATGTGTAGAAGGACGCCGCATCGTGCTCTTCACTTCTTAGGATCTTCAAAAGCTCTTTTTCGTCCATGCCCTCAGCCATCATGCGGTTGTTCCCCGACGCGGTTTCTTGCCTTGAAGAAGGTTGCCCCTTGGCGTTTCGTATTCGATGCACATCAATCCGAACGCATCGGCGCCGTGTGATGACCAGTCATGCTGAGGCCCCAGGCCGATGCTCCGCTCGTCATCGCGCCTTTCGTGGTACCAGCCAAGCGCCTCCAGGCCCGGCTGACAGGTCGCTTCATTGAACCAGATGGAAGGGAACAGACGCCTTGCGGCTTCGATCCTGTTCTTGGCCGCCCCTCTGCCCTGGTTGGCAACAACCCGGACGTCAAACAGGGCATCCCTCAGGGCGCTCTCATAGCTGACGTCAAAGACACGATCGTTGGTCGCGCCGTCATGCGGCAGCACGCAGAGCGCCTTGTCGTAGCCTTCATCCCGCAACCAGTTCACATGTGTCGCCAAGGGTTGTCCGGCGGCCTCGTAATAGTTCAGTATACGGATTTCCCTGCCGACGAACTGGGTAATCCAGATGGCGCAGGCATCCGACCTGGCACCGGTTCCACCGATGTCCCAATAGGCAGTGAGCCGCATCAGCGGATCAGCTGCGACGCGCCCGATGCGTCCTTCGCGTCTTGCGGCGTTCAGGTGGCTGGCAAAATAGGCGCCCTCGACCACGGTGACGAAATCGCCACCCCAGACATGGCTGTGCTGGTCGGCACGTTTCTCAAAATCCTCAAGGCGCTCTTGTTCGAGCACATCGGGGAACCACGGATTGTCCCGATAGTTGATTTCGAC
>JAEKFU010000453.1 GCA_016522385.1 Pseudomonadota bacterium | reverse complement strand
CATATGGACCATCAAATGGTTCCATATGAGAAAGACACGCTCTAGATTGATTCACGCCCCGAATCCGTCCCAGAAGGACTTGGCCTTGGCGAAGAAACCTTCCGATTGCGGGGAGTTGTCGCGTGCTTCCTTGCCAAATTCGGTCAGCAAATCGCGTTGCTTGCGCGACAGGTTGACCGGGGTTTCGACAGCGGCCTGGATGTACATGTCGCCATGCTGGGTCGAGCGAAGCACAGGCATGCCCTTGCCTTTGAGGCGGAACTGCTTGCCGGTCTGGGTGCCTTCGGGGATCGAGACGCGAGCCTTCTTGCCGTCAATGGTCGGTACTTCGATGTCGCCTCCGAGTGCTGCGGAGGCCATGGAGATCGGCACGCGGCAGAAAAGATCGGCCCCGTCGCGCTGGAAAAATTCGTGCGGCTTGATTGACAGGAAGATATATAGATCACCGGCCGGACCGCCACGAAGGCCGGCCTCACCCTCACCGGCAAGGCGAATGCGCGTACCATCTTCGACGCCGGCTGGAATGTTGACCGACAGGTTGCGTTCCTTGGTAACCCGCCCTGCGCCCGCGCAGTCGGTGCAGGGATCAGTGATGGTCTGGCCGCGGCCCTGGCAGGCCGGACAGGTTCGCTCGACGGTGAAAAAGCCGGACGATGACCGAACCGCGCCGGCGCCATTGCATGTCGAACAGGTCGCCGGTTGGCTACCCGGCTTTGCGCCCTGGCCCGAGCAGGTCTCACAGGTTACCGACGTCGGGACGCGGATTTGCGCCGACTTGCCGGCATAGGCCTCGGTCAGGGAAATCTCCATATTGTATCTGAGGTCAGAGCCGCGCGCCGCACCACCCGAGCGGCGGCCACCGCCCTGACGCCGACCGCCCATGAATTCACCGAACAGGTCTTCAAAGATATCCGACATCGAGGAAGAGAATTCGGGGCCAAAGCCGCCTGGGCCGGCACCTGGCGCACCGCCTTCAAATGCCGCATGACCGAAGCGGTCATAGGCCGCCCTGTGTTCCGGGTTTTTCAGAACCTCGTAAGCCTCGGCAATTTCCTTGAACTTCTGCTCGGCCTTTTCATCACCGGGATTGGCGTCCGGGTGATATTGCTTGGCCAGCTTACGAAAGGCACTTTTCAGCTGTTTGTCGTCCGCACCGCGTTCGACACCAAGAATTTCGTAATAGTCACGCTTGGCCATCAGCCTGCAGCCCCTCTTGTCCCGGCCAAATGCGGCCAGAAACGGCTCTCACCCTGCACAGGCAAATTGCAACTGACAGGGTGAGCACCATACTCGTCATCCGGTTCAGGCTGACTTCTTTTCTTCTTCGTCCTCGTCGTCGTCACCGACTTCCTCGAAGTCGGCATCCACAACATCCTCGCCACCGGCATCGCTGCTTGCATCACCGTTGCCACCCCCAAGATCATCCGGCCCGACACCTTCGGCCTGGCTGTCCTGATAGAGGGCCTCGCCAAGTTTCATGGAAGCTTGTGCCAACGCATTGGTCTTGTCGGTAATGGCCTGCGTGTCCTCGCCTTCCAACGCCGACTTCAACTCGGTGACGGCAGTGTCGATTGCCGACTTGTCTGCCTCGGAGATCTTGTCACCATGCTCAGCTAGCGTCTTTTCGGTTGAATGTAGCAAGGCTTCGGCATGATTCTTGGCTTCCACCAGCTCTTTCCGCTTGGCGTCTTCGGCGGCATTGGCCTCGGCATCCTTGACCATTTGCTCAACTTCATCGTCGGACAACCCGCCCGATGCCTGGATGCGAATTTGCTGCTCCTTGCCGGTGCCCTTGTCCTTGGCCGAGACGTTGACGATACCGTTGGCGTCGATGTCGAAGGTGACCTCGATCTGTGGTATGCCGCGGGCGGCCGGCGGGATGCCGACGAGGTCGAACTGGCCGAGCAACTTGTTGTGCTGTGCCATTTCACGCTCGCCCTGGAAGACCCGGATGGTAACCGCGTTCTGGTTGTCATCGGCGGTGGAGAACACCTGACTCTTCTTGGTCGGTATGGTCGTGTTACGATCAATCAGGCGGGTGAACACACCGCCAAGCGTCTCGATGCCGAGCGACAGCGGGGTGACGTCGAGCAGCAGAACATCCTTGACATCGCCCTGCAGCACGCCAGCCTGAATGGCAGCGCCGATGGCCACCACTTCATCCGGGTTAACGCCCTTGTGAGGCTCCTTGCCGAAGAAGTTCTTCACCGTTTCGACAACCTTGGGCATGCGGGTCATGCCACCAACCAGGATGACTTCATCCACCTGGCCGGCAGAAAGGCCGGCATCCTTTAAGGCTGACTTGCAAGGACCAACGGTGCGCTGGACGAGATCATCGACCAGCGACTCTAGCTTGGCCCGGGTTAGCTTCAAGGTCAGGTGCTTAGGTCCGGACTGATCCGCAGTGATAAACGGCAAGTTGATCTCGGTCTGGGCCGAAGAAGACAGCTCGATCTTGGCCTTTTCGGCAGCCTCTTTGAGACGCTGCAGAGCCATGCTGTCATTGCGCAGATCAATTGATTGATCTTTTTTGAATTCATCGGCGAGATAATCGACGATGCGCATGTCGAAATCTTCACCGCCCAGGAAGGTGTCACCGTTGGTCGACTTCACTTCAAAGACACCGTCACCGATTTCGAGGATGGAAACATCGAACGTGCCACCACCTAGGTCATAGACCGCAATCGTGCCGGCTTCTTTCTTGTCGAGGCCGTAGGCAAGGGCGGCTGCGGTCGGTTCGTTGATGATCCGCAGCACTTCAAGACCGGCAATCTTGCCGGCATCCTTGGTCGCCTGGCGCTGACTATCATTGAAATAGGCAGGGACCGTGATCACGGCTTGAGTGACAGTTTCGCCTAGTGAGCGCTCTGCGGTCTCTTTCATTTTTTGCAGGATGTAAGCGGAGATCTGCGCCGGGGCATATTTTTCGCCGCGTGCCTCCACCCAGGCATCGCCGTTTTCAGCCTTTACGATCTTGTAGGGGACAAGTTTTTTGTCCTTGTCAACCATCGGATCGTTCATCCGGCGTCCGATTAGACGCTTGATCGCAAAGAACGTGTTATCCGGGTTGGTGACCGCTTGACGCTTGGCCGGTTGGCCGACCATGTTCTCGCCATCTTCGCCGAAAGCCACGATAGACGGTGTGGTGCGAGCACCCTCAGAATTCTCAATCACTTTCGGCGATGAACCGTCCATCACTGCAACGCACGAATTGGTCGTGCCCAGGTCAATACCGATTACCTTAGCCATTTAAATCCTCCATCCGGCAGACCGCGTCTCAAAAGCCCTCAACAGTCAGGCACTTTCTTGCCTCGTCGTAACGAGGTAGCGACCTCCATGTCACATGCAAATATCCGCAAACGATCCCGAGTCTTGGTTCCCTCATTCGGGGGCTTGCGGCGTTCTCCGATTATATAGGGTGAGCACATGGAGCCATCAAGCTGTCATGCCAAGACAAAATTGCCGCAAATACAGTTTTTTCTCAGTCACCCATGGTTGTAGCGGCATAGCTATCACCGGATTATGGTTAATGAACCGGAAATATGCCGGGAATAACGGAGCAAATCATGGTTGAGCTGGAGATCATACCGGGCCTGCGCTATTTGCCAGGATATCTCTCGGGAGGTCAGCAAACCGGGTTACTGGAGGCTGTCCAGTGGGCAATCGCTGAGGCACCTTTGTTTACACCCGTGATGCCACGGAGCGGTCGCAAGTTTTCGGTCAGGATGACCAACCTTGGTTCGCTTGGCTGGGTATCCGACCGGGCAGGATATCGCTATCAGCCGAAACACCCTGTGACAGGGCGGCCTTGGCCGGCGATGCCCGGCATGGTTACCGAAATTTGGCGAGGGGTGTCCAATTACCTAGCGCTGCCGGAAGCTTGCCTGGTCAACCATTACCGGACCGGTGCGAGGATGGGCCTACATCGCGATGAGGACGAGGAGGATCTGTCGGCACCGGTCGTGTCGGTTTCGCTCGGCGATGCGGCGATCTTTCGGATCGGCGGCGAGGCACGCAAGGACAAGACGCAATCGATCAAGCTGTCTTCCGGCGATGTCCTGGTTATGGGCGGCCCTGCTCGATTAAACTATCATGGTGTCGACCGCGTACTGCCGGGCACATCTTCGTTACTTAAAGACGGCGGGCGAATCAATCTGACGCTCAGGCGAGTGACCGCCTGCCAAGATTAGCGTCGGGAGCAAACCGGCTCCGACCGCACCTTCTTAGAGCGTTTCTTTCTCATGTGGAATCATTTGACCGCGTTTCTGCGTCTGCTGGCTAGGCATGCTTCGCGCAGTGGTCTGGTTGACCACAAGCGGAGCATAACGACG
>JAEKFU010000438.1 GCA_016522385.1 Pseudomonadota bacterium | reverse complement strand
CTGCAATACACATCCGGCAGCACCGGCGATCCTAAAGGCGTGATGCTTACGCACGCCAATCTTCTCGCCAACATCCGGGCAATGGGCGATACAATCAAAGCCACATCAAACGACGTTTTCGTCAGTTGGTTGCCGCTCTATCACGATCTTGGTCTGATCGGTGCCTGGTTTGGTTGTCTCTACTATGCCGTACCCGTCGTTATCATGTCGCCACTGCGCTTCATCGTGCGGCCGGAGAGCTGGCTGTGGGCAATACACCGCAACTCGGCGACGCTATCGGCGGCCCCAAACTTCGCGTTCGAACTGTGCACGAACAAGATTGACGACAGCGCGATACAGGGCCTTGATTTAAGCTCGCTGCGCATGGTTGCCAATGGTGCTGAACCGGTCAGCGTTGAAACCATTCGACGGTTCACCGAACGCTTTGAACCCTATGGTTTTCGACCCGAAGCAATGACACCGGTATATGGTCTGGCAGAAAATACGGTCGGCCTTGCTTTCTCAGCCTTCGACGAGAAACCGATCATCGACCGCGTTAGTCGCAACTCCCTGCCACAAACCGCCATGGCGAGCCCGGCCGACAAGAGTGATCCAAATCCAATGTCATTCGTCTCGAGTGGCGTGCCGCTGCCCGGTAACGAGATACGCATCGTTGACATGCTGGGGCGTGAAGTCGCGGAACGCCAGCAGGGTCGGCTGGAGTTCAGAGGTCCTTCGTCAACCCAAGGCTTCTACCGGAATCCGAAGAAGTCCGAAGCGCTGTTCCATGATGAATGGCTCGACAGCAGTGATCTCGCCTATATCGCGCACGGCAATATCTTCATCACCGGGCGGGTGAAAGACATCATTATCAAAGGCGGGCGCAATATCTATCCCGAAGAAATAGAGGAAGCAGTCGGCAATATCGCCGATATTCGCAAAGGCTGCGTCGCCGCATTTGCAAGCACTGATGCAAGAACGGGCTCAGAGCGGCTTATTGTAGTTGCCGAGACCCGCAGCACGGATGCCGCCTCGCTGGCAAAGCTGGAACAAGACGTGACGCAAACTGTGAGTGACGTTGTCGGCGTGCCCGCTGACGAAATCATCATCGCACCGCCTCATACCGTGCCCAAGACGTCGAGTGGCAAGATACGGCGGTCCACAATAGGTGAACAATACGAAACCAAGAAACTGGGACAGCCGGGTCGAGCACTTTGGCTGCAGGTCTTGCGTCTTGGCCTGATGTCCGGGGCGCCTCGCATGCGGCGTATAGCGAGATCGCTCGCCGATTTGGCATATGCTGGTTGGTGGTGGTCAGTACTCGTCGCGCTTGGTGCCTTGTCATGGATCGTTGTGTTGATTTTGCCAAACCAACGACTGCGATGGGCTTTCGTGCGAGCAATGGCGCGAAGAGCTCTGAAGCTTATGCGCGTTCCGGTTACGGTAACCGGTGGGGAGCGCCTGGCCCTTGATCGCGGTGTTCTTGCTATTAACCATTCAAGTTATTTTGACGTGGTGGTACTCTCCGCCGTCCTGCACGGCGAGCCGACATTCGTCGCCAAACGAGAACTAGCCGAACAGTTCGTTGCTGGCACATTCCTCAAGAGACTTGGTGCCCAGTTTGCTGACCGGGCGATTGCACAAGCGGGCCTGGACGAAGTGGAGGTCTTCAAGGGTCTTGTACGCAGTGGTCGGCAGCTGGTCGTCTTTCCAGAGGCGACATTTTTTAGAATGCCCGGATTGCTGCAGTTTCGGCTAGGTGCATTTGCGATCGCGTGTGCAACGGATACGTTGGTGCTGCCGATCGTCATTACCGGAACCCGTTCTGTATTGCGAGGCGAGCAGTGGTTTCCGCGTCGCGGCGCCATAAAGGTCGAGGTGCTCAAGCCGGTCGTACCTCATGGCCATGACTTCAACGCCGCCATTGATCTGAGAAACCGTGTGAGATCGGAAGTCCTGGCTCGCTGCGGCGAACCCGACATGGCGGCAAAAGAAGTCGTGTTCGCGGGAGCAGATAATGAGCAGGAAAACGGTTGACCGCTGCCTCGGGACGGCGCCAAAGGACAGTCAGAAGCTTCGAAACTGGCTGCCGGTTGCCGCCTGGTGCTCATACGACTGGGCAAACTCTGCATTCTCAACAGTCATCACAACCTTCATATTCTCGGTCTACTTCACACAGGCGGTTGCAGCGTCACCGGTCGAGGGCACGGTTCTCTGGAGCCGTGCTGTAACTGTGGCTGGCCTGGTCATTGCGCTGACCAGCCCATTGCTGGGCGCCATCGCGGACTTCTCGGGACCGAGAAAACCCTGGCTGTTCATATTCACTGCGGCCTGCGTCGTCTTCACCGCCCTGCTTTGGAATGTACGTCCGGCGCCGCAATTTGTAGCCCTGGCGCTTGGCCTTTATGTCATGGCCTCAATAACCTACCACTTCGCCATTATCATCTACGATGCCATGTTGAAGAGCATTGCACCGCCAAAACTGCTTGGACGCATATCGGGTTGGGGCTGGTCAGTCGGGTATGCCGGCGGACTCCTGTGTCTGGTCTTGTGCCTGTTGGTCGTCAAATTCGGTGGCAAAGATGGGCTGGGCCTCAATGCCGAATTGGCAGAACCTGTCCGTGCGACAACCTTACTGGTTGCGCTTTGGTTCGGGGTTTTTGCACTTCCAGTATTTCTGTTAACGCCCGACCGCCCGACTTTGGGCACAAGTCTTTGGGACGCCACCAAAGGCGGGCTGCTGCAATTGCCAGCGATGCTCGTGTTGTTGCGGCAAAATCCGCCAATCGCACGGTTCCTGGTCGCACACATGTTCTACACCGATGGCCTTGTCACGCTGTTCGCGTTCGGCGGCATCTATGCCGCCGTGGAGTTCGGCATGACGCCAGCAGATATTCTAGTGTTCGGAATCGTGCTGAACGTTGCAGCGGGTGCAGGCGCCGCCGGATTCGCCTGGGTCGATGACGCAATTGGATCAAAGCATACTATCATGCTTGCGCTTCTCGGCCTTGCACTATCGGCCAGTGGACTATTGCTTGCGCGGACCAGCGGGCTCTTCTGGCTACTCGCCACGATCCTGGGAGTATTTGTCGGACCGGCGCAGGCAGCCGGCCGGTCGCTGATGGCGCGACTTGCCCCAGATGGAATTGAAACCGAAATGTTCGGGCTCTATGCGCTTGCAGGCAAGGCAACCGCATTTGCCGGCCCATTGATTTTGGGGCTTGTCGTGCAGTGGTCGGGATCGCAGCGCATCGGTATGACGGTCATCATCGCGCTCCTGCTTTGCGGTCTCGCTGTTCTCACATCCGTCAGAGAACCATAGACCGGCGCACCACACACAGAACCGGTCAGGCACCTGGATGAAATCAACGCTGCACGCACAGCGCGTTTGCTCAATCCACGAGATTCTTTACGGATTTCGCTACCCACCGGCACATTGAGCTGCTCCAGCAAGGGTCACATCGATCGTCCGATCCACTTCATCTGCCAGTTGACGCAAGTCGCGCGTAACTCTTACGGGATATGCAGGAGACGTACCCAGCCGTCTGAGTTGCTCTGGTAGGCGCTCTAACTCGCTTGCAGCATGCTTGCGGATAGCTTCAAGACTTGGCAGCGAAGCGACCAGCTTTCCGCCTTGTACAACTGGCTGCAGCAGGGGCTTGCCTTCCATCGATTGATCCGCACAGCAAATGACATCGCCAACCATACGCCCATTTTCGTCATATTGCCGAAAGGTCTGTGTGGCGCCGGGCCAAAATGCCTTGCCTTCGGAACGTTTGCGGCGCGGCTTACCGGCATAGGCCTTAAGCTTGTAGGCGCAATCAAGTGCAGGTGTGTCGTCGCTGGTCACCAAACTTGTGCCAATTCCATAGATGTCAATCGGCGCAGCATCAGCACTCAGCTTTTGCAGCTCATATTCATCAATTCCTCCACTGGCAACGATCTGGGTCGCCTCCAGTCCAGCGTCATCCAGGATTCGCCGCACTTCGCGCGCGTGTGTGGCAAGGTCACCACTATCGAGCCTAACACCACGCACCGAAATTCCCTTGTCCGCCAGTGAAGGTGCAAGCTCTGCCACTTTTTGAGCCGCGACTTCGGTGTCGTAAGTGTCGATCAAAAAAACCGTCTGATCCGGTCTCGCCGTTGCAAAGTCGGCAAACGCTTCTTTCTCGTCATCGTATGCCTGGACGAAAGAATGTGCCATCGTGCCATATATCGGGATGTCGAATTCATCCGCTGCCGGAACGGTCGCGGTTCCGGCGAAACCCGCAATGTAGGAGGCTCTCGCGGCCAGCAGGCCAGCCTCGCCGCTATGTGCTCTCCGCAGGCCGAAGTCGACAAGTATCTTGTTGGGTGCGGCAAGTTTCATGCGGGCTGCTTTGGTGGCGACGAGCGATTGGTAGTGCAGGAAGTTGATTATGCGGGTTTCAACCAGTTGTGCCTGTGCGATTGGTGCAGTTACGCGGATGACCGGCTCATCGACGAAAAAGATTGTGCCTTCGGCCAGCGCATCAACATCCCCTGTAAAGTGAAAATTGGCCATATAGTCGATCAGGCGATCAGAGAATTTTCCCGACTTTCGCAACCAATCAATCTCGTTGTTGGAACAACAGCCATCCAGCAGGAAGTGCACAACTTGTTGCAGGCCGGCAGCAACCAGGAATCCCCTCGATGCCGGCAGTTTGCGGACAAAGAATTCGAATATCGCATCGTCTTCCATGCCCGCCGCCAGATAGGCCTCGACCATATTGATTTCATAGAGGTCGGTCAGCAGAAGGCTGCGCCAGTAATCCCGCGCATGTGTCTTCCGACAAGACATGGAACTAGGATTCCGCATTGATTAGCGAACTTGTCGCCCGACCGACCCCGCACCGGTCGATTGCTGTCCAAGCTGCATCCAGGGACCCATCAAGATCAATGGCCCGGCATGCGTCCTCGATTACGATTGTCTCAAATCCTTCGTGCCGGGCGTCCTCGGCTGAATATCGCACGCAAAAGTCGGTTGCCAATCCAACCAGAAATAGGCGCCTCAATTCACGCTCTTGCAGATAGCCAGCAAGACCCGTCGTGGTCCGACGATCGTTCTCATAGAACGCCGAGTACGAATCAATTCCAACGCGGAAGCCTTTGCGAACAATGAGCTGAGCCCTATCGATATCAAGTGCTCGATGAAACTCCGCGCCTTCGGTCCCCTGTACGCAATGATCCGGCCACAAAGTTTGTTTGCCATAGTGAAGATCTACTTCTTCAAATGGCGCTCGCTCGGGATGCGATGACGCGAATGAAGAATGACCAGCTGGATGCCAATCCTGGGTTGCAATGACATTGCCGAAAAGTCCAATCAGTTCATTGATGATCGGTACGACGGCCTCACCTTCTGGAACTGCAAGCGCACCGTTGGAGCAGAAATCATTCTGAACATCGATGATGATTAGGCAATCCGCTTCGGCCGGCTTTATGTTCGTTACGTATGTCACACTCAATTCACCGTAAGGATAAGGCTCTCAACCTAACAACAACAATAGGTAGGTATCACGCAAGCATGATTGATCCGGATCAAGGTCTGATACTGCGCTATCGGTTAGCTTGTGTCTTCTGGATTAAGACACTGATGACAACTGCGCATCGAGTTAGAGAGCATGACGGAACTCGCTTTACCCACGCCCGCGATGCGGCTGTTCGATGAAATCGATCTTGCGCCTGCACCTCAGAGCACCATTCTGCAGCGCTCGCTGAACACTTGGCGCGAGCAGCGTGCAGACCAGGTGCTGCCTTCGGCAACCTCACTCCAAAGCAGCGTGGCGAGTACACTGACACCTCACGTCTTCATTTTCTCTCCAACACCCGAGGGCCACGATTTCTGCCTGCAATGGGTTGGAGAAGACGCCGTCGGGATCTTCGAGTGCAAACGCTCGGACGTGGAATTGTCAGAGTTTGGCAATCGACGCCTCGCCGTTTATGCCAGGCAGCTGTTCGATCTCGCGACAACCCGTCAAGAAGCTGTCTGTGGGCGTTTCACGTTGCATCATAAGGGCAAGATATCTACCGCATACGAACTATTAGCGGCGCCAGTTAGCAAAGGCGAGGAAACCAATTGGTTGTTCGG
>JAEKFU010000510.1 GCA_016522385.1 Pseudomonadota bacterium | reverse complement strand
GAAAATCCTTGGTCACGTTGGGACCATCCCCCTTGCCCCCCAGGCCGTGACACTGGGCGCAATAGAACGTGAACAGCTTCTCTGTTTCCGAGGCTGAGGCAGACGCCGTGACGAGTTGCGAGGCAAGGCCTGCCAACGCAATGACTGACAAAAGCTTTTTCATGATCGGTCTCCCCAACTATTTCTTCGGTTTGAAACTGGCCACGTAACGCGCGACATTGAGCATGTCCTTGTCACTGAGAAGGCCTGTGAAGACCGGCATCATCTTTACCGGCTTGAAGACCTCAGGCTGTTGCATGTAGGCGAGGATCCAGTCGGGGTTGAGCCTCAATCCGGCATCGACAAGGGACGGGCCGCTGCGCCCGCCGGCGATTGTCTTCTTGCGTCCGACATACTGGTGACAACCGCTGCACGGCATTTTCTTGGTGAAGATTTGCCGGCCCTTCGGGCTCTTTTTCGGCTTCACCGAACCGGCCTCGACCGCATCGGAGGTGAGGCTCATCAGGAAGTCGGTGACCGAACCTGCCTCATCGCCCGCAAGCTTCGGGTGATCGGCGGGATTTTCTTCCGTGAGGCTGTTGAACTTAAGCGGCCGGATCGGTTGAGGATCGGCAAGCCAGCCGGCCAACCAGTCCTTTTGGAACTTGGAACCGGCATACCAGAGCTCCGGTCCCTTTTTCGCCAACTGGTCTTCAATGGTCTTTTCCTTCGCGGGCCCGTCGGTGTAATGGCAGTCGGCACAGCCCTTGGCCTCGAAGACACCTTTACCGGCCGCAGCATCGGCTAAAGCGGGCGCAGCACCAACACTCAGCAAGAGCGCTCCGACGCCCGCTGTTAGAATGGTTTTCATCATGATGTTTCCTCCACTTCAAATTCCGCCTTGCGCATCAGCCAGATCCCTACTGCCCCAGCGATCAGGAATGCCAGGATCGCGTAGATGTAGACGCTGACGGGCGTTGATCCCTCGAGCACCACATAATGCCATGTGCTCAAGCTCATGATCAGCCCGTGCTCGCCGTTGGAGCCGTCCCAGGTGTTGAGCGACATGGGGATGAACACACCCGTGTCGAACTGAACATCGTTCTTGTCATCGGTGCGCAGCGGCCGTTTCATCACCACGCTCCAGCGGCCCTGATCCCAAAGTGCCTTGCCGGTGATCTGCTGACCCTCGGCGTTCTGCGGCTTGATGGGCTGTCTCCAGCCGCGTGAATTGCCTTCCTCAACGGAGGGCTTTCCGGCGGCGTCCAGATCCGCCTTCCAGACCCACAAGTGCACCTGGTCGGAGGAGGAACCGCGGTAGAAGTGCGGTTTCTTCGTGCCCTGAGGCGGTTTTACGGCAAACTGCAGTGCGATGGCGTCGCGGAACGTCTCAAGCGCACGCGGCACCATGTCGATTGCTTCCACATAGGAACTGACCGCGCCCAGCTGAGCGATCTCGACCGGGTCAAACTCTTTGGAAGGATCATGGACAACGTCCTTGAAGGGGTCGTCCCAGGTGAGGCGGAAGGCAATCTCCTCGTCGTTGAAGAGGGCCTTGACGGTGACCATTTCAATACTGGGATTTTGCCAGCGTGGCGCCGCAATCACTTGGCCTGCCAACCGCATGTCCATGGCTTCCGCTCCGTCCCAGACTGGATTGCCGGGATCTTCAGGCAGATCGCCGTTGACGGGTTTTGCTTGCAGGGCCTGGTGACTGGTCAGTTCGTGTTGCAGCGATTTGATGTAGTTGGCCAGATACCAGCGATCTTCCTCGCTCAATGTCTTGACGAAGGACGGCATCGGCGTGCCGCTGATGCCCGTGGTGAAGCGCATGTAGATGTCCTCAACCGCGGTCCCGGCCTTGATCTTCCAGGGATGCGTGACATTGCGGATGCGGATCGGGAAACCCCAGTCGTCCTGGCGGAATTCTTTGTTGCCGTCACCACGGCCGAGCTTGCCGTGGCAGCTCCAGCACTTGGCTTTCTCGAAGACCGCCTTGCCCTTGGCGATGGTATCCGCGTTGTAAGGTGCGCGCGTGGCGGGCAGCGAAACAACCTTGCCCGTCTTTACGGGATCGAGATCGGGATCCTCGAATTCCTGGGCAAAGGTCTTGATATAGGCGATAACCGCCCAACGCTGGTCCTCGCTGAGGCCGTTCTTGATCAGGTCACTGTCGAAGGCCTGCATACCGGTGCCCGGCAACCCGCGGCTGACGGTACGGAACAGGTCCGGGTCGGTGGGAAGTTCGCCGCTCTGCGTGGTGCGGAACTTGAATGTGCCCAAGGTGAAATCGCGGGGCCGGGGGTCCAGATACTTGGCAGCCGGCCCCTCACCATCACCCAACAGGCCATGACAGAAGCTGCAGCGCCGGAAGTAGATCTCGCGCCCGGATTCCATGAATGCCTCGGTTACCTCAGGCATGGGCTTGCTTGGCGTGTCGGCGGCCAGAAGCGGGCCTGACAGCCATATGCAAATGAGACCGGCAATCGCCAGGATTTTACAGGCGATGCGCATCAGTGGCTCTCCGGTATACGCGGCGTCTTGCCGGCCAGATCGTACTCGGCGAGGATGATTTTCCAGCGCTCCTCTTCGGTCAGAGAGAGCTTCCACTCGGGCATGGCCGAATCCCACGGCGTTGCCTCCGTGGGCAGACCCGGACCGCCGTTGGTGACGCGCCAGAACGTGTAGCCTTCAACAATGGTCTCGATGGTACCGTTGTCGGTAAAGTTGATTGGCCTGAGCTTGAAGCCGTCCGCCATTGGGCCGTCGCCCGCGACGCTGTCACCGTGGCAGGCTCGGCAGTTCATGGCGTATAACGCGCGGCCCTCGAACAGGTTTTTCTCCAGCAGTGCCGCCTTCGCAGTCGCCATATCCACGTTACCGGACTCCAGCTGCGAAAGAAGTTCCTTTACCGGCGCAACGGGGAAGAACTCCAGAACATGCTCCGGTTCGGTTTCCTCTGCCCAGCGGTCGATGTCTTCCTGCACTTGCGGGATGAAGCTTACATTGTTGTCCTTTGCCTGTTCGATGAAGGCCTTAATGTCGGCCTCAGCCGGGTTGGCGACCGGATTCTTCAGTGCCTCGAAACTTCTCGGGAAGTTCGAGGACGGATGCTGGATGCGCAGCGACGCCGGCACTTCCACCCGCGGAACGGTGAGTTCGTAAACCTGCCAGCCGGCCAGTGCCGGCACGGCTACAAGGATCAGTGCGCGTGGCAGCTTGCCGTAACCGCCGCGCAGGAACTTGCGCACCGGCGTCAGGAAGTCATCGAGACCTTCATCGGAAAAGGTGACGAACAAAAAC
>JAEKFU010000358.1 GCA_016522385.1 Pseudomonadota bacterium | reverse complement strand
CATGTCGTTCCGTACCGATCACCGAAAGGCCGCCAGCGGCTATCACCTTCTCGCGGTTGGCTGAGATTTCTGAATTGATTACCTCGGCACGTTGCGCCCGCTCGGCCTCATCGCTGACATTGGCCAGCTCGGTCGAAATGCGCATATCGGCATTGCCGCCAAGTTGGATGTCAGTGCCACGGCCGGCCATATTGGTTGCAATCGTCACCGCACCAGGATGTCCTGCCTGCGCGATGATAGCTGCTTCCTGTTCATGATATCGCGCATTCAGCACGTTGTGCGGAATCTTCTTTTGTTTCAGGATTTCGGACAAAACTTCCGACTTCTCGATCGACGTTGTGCCGACGAGCACCGGTTGCAATCGCGTCCGACAATCCTCAATCGATGCGATGATTGCATCATGTTTTTCGCGTTCGGTGCGATAGACTTCATCGTCATCATCAAGCCGTGCGACCGGCAGATTGGTCGGGACTTCCACAACATCGAGCTTGTAGATATCCATGAATTCTTCGGCTTCCGTCGCCGCAGTACCAGTCATCCCGGCAAGCTTTTCATAAAGCCGGAAATAGTTCTGGAATGTGATTGACGCCAGCGTCTGGTTCTCAGGCTGGATCGCCACGCGTTCCTTGGCTTCCAGCGCCTGATGTTGACCTTCTGAATATCGTCTGCCCGGCATCATGCGGCCGGTGAACTCATCGATAATTACGACCTCATCACCCTTGACGATATAGTCCTTGTCACGCTGGAACAGCGTGTGCGCCCTAAGCGCCTGATTGACGTGGTGCACCAATGAGACATTCTCAAGGTCGTACAGCGACTCGCCGTGCAGCAGATCTGCGTCCTTCAACAATTGCTCGATGTGCTCGTTGCCGATCTCGGTCAGGTTGACCGAGCGCTGCTTTTCGTCAAGTTCGTAATCTTCTGCAACGAGATTGGGAATGAACTCGTCGATCTGCGTGTAAAGATCTGAGCGGTCCTCGATGGCACCGGAGATGATCAAAGGCGTACGCGCCTCATCGATGAGAATCGAATCGACCTCGTCAACGATCGCAAAATGATGCCCGCGCTGCACCATCTCCTCGAGATGGTATTTCATATTGTCGCGCAGATAATCGAATCCGAGTTCGTTGTTCGTCCCGTAGGTCACATCACAAGCATATTGCGCGCGGCGTTCTTCATCATCAAGGCCATGGACAATCGTGCCTGTGCGTAGACCCAGGAATTCGTAGATCTGGCCCATCCAGACCGCATCGCGCGTCGCCAGATAGTCATTGACCGTGACCACATGGACACCGCGCATTGTTAGCGCATTAAGGTAGACCGGCAGGGTCGCAACGAGTGTCTTGCCTTCACCGGTCTTCATTTCGGCGATACCGCTATCGTTGAGCACCATGCCGCCAATCAGCTGAACATCGAAATGCCGCTGGCCGAGAGTTCGTTTTGCGGCCTCCCGAACGGTTGCAAATGCCGGTACAAGCAAATCATTCAACGACGTGCCGTCGGCATACTGCTGGCGCAACGTGTCGGTACGTGCGCGCAGTTCGTCATCGTTGAGGCGCTCGAGTTCCGGCTCCAGCGCGTTGATCGCATCAACGTTCGATCCATATGACTTGACCTTACGATCATTGGCATTGCCAAAAATCTTCGAGGCGATTTTGCCAAATCCGAGCATGAACGGCCTTCCTTGGGCGAGGGGTGGGTATCCGGACTTGAACCGCCACGTTCGGACCCCCAAAAGATAACCGGCAACCAGTCTCGGGCCGGGACTAAGACTAGCTTTTTAATCAACTTGCGATGGATGAGCAATCAGCGGTTCGTCCTGTCCCAAATTGAGTTGCAAAGTTGTGCAGGAAAATAGTGACTCGGTGATCGTTGTTCAATGTTGCAAGAATGATCAATTCCTCGAGAAATGCGCATTAAACAAGCTAAAGCTCTTGAAACAAAGACCAATTGCGATCATTGTGCGCAACAACACGATCGCAGCTGGCGCTACGGTGAGCCAGAGATCAAAAACAACAGGCATATTGTTGCCGAAATTCACCGGCATTGAGCACTTGAATTGGCAATCACAGTGGGGCGGGTTCAATTCGAACCCTCAGGACAGCAAGTGAAATCACAATTAGGTTTGCGCACATTGGCAGTCATTGGCGCGTTGTCCGCTTGGATAGCGCTGCCAGGCTATGCGGTATCACAGCAAAGTGACGAGCAAGGAAATATTGCGGTCAAGGTCAATGGTCACGCCATTACCGCCGCTGAGGTCGCGTTGGCAGCCGACGACATCCTGCCGCAAATCGGCGATGTGCCGCCCAAACTAAGATATGCATTCATCGTCGAATATCTCGTCGAACGCCATCTCATGGCCCAGGAAGCAGTACGCCTAAAGTTGATCGATAGCGACGAATACAAAAAGCGAATCCGTTTCTATCAGGCCAAGGCGCTCAGGGATGCGCTATATGCGACAAAGATCATCCCTACGATCACCGACGAAGATGTAAAGAAAATCTATGACGAACAAGCCGCCAAGGTAAAACCGGTGAAACGCGCCCGTGCCCGCCATATTCTGGTCGGCACCGAAAGCGAAGCCAAGGAGATAGTCGCTCAGCTTGATAAGGGTGCGAATTTTCAGGAACTGGCCAAGAAGTACAGCACTGATGGCTCCAAAGAATATGGCGGCGAGCTTGGCTATTTCACCGCCGAGGAAATGGTTCCGGAATTCTCAAAGGCTGTGTTCGCTCTCGACAAGGGTGCAATTTCGAAACCGGTCAAAACCGACTACGGCTGGCATGTCATAAAACTGATCGACGTAAAGGAAGGTGGCCCGCAGCCGTTGGAGAAGGTGAAGGGTCCGATCAAGCTGGCGCTGTTACGCCAGGCAGTCCAGGAAAAAATCAACGAGTTGCGCAAGCGTGGCAAGATTGACATCATCGATCCTGAACTGGTCAAACTCCAGGATCAGGTCGAAGAGCAGCGTAAAAAGTTCGAGGAGCAGCAGCGCAAAGAACGCGACAGCAGCACGAAGTCAGATAAGAACAACTAGCTATTGACATTCGAATGGCTGTGCCTTCATCGCCATCGCCACTGGCTCCCAACGCCCAATTGCGTTTGCCAGCCATCAAGGGTGTTCGTCTGGCTGTCGGCGAAACCGCGGTTAAATATTCCGGGCGCCCCGATCTCTTGGTCGCCCTGCTTGATCCGGGCACATCGATCGCTGGTGTGCTGACCCGATCAAAGACGCGATCCGCACCTGTCGACTGGTGCGCTGCCAATCTGCCGCGCGGCACGGCAAGGGCAATCATCGTCAATGCCGGCAATGCCAATGCCTTCACCGGCCGAAAGGGTCAAAGTACTGTCGAAGCGACCGTAAAGGCGGCGGCGAGCGCATTTGATTGCGCGCCGCAGGACGTCTATGTCGCATCGACCGGTGTCATCGGCGAGCCATTGGACCCAGCGCCAATCACCGCTGTTCTTGCAGACCTCGCGCAAGTTGCCTCCTCAGAAGGATGGCAGAAAGCCGCAAGCGCCATTATGACTACCGACACGTTCGCCAAGTCGGCAACGGCCCAAGCGCAAATTGGCGGACGCACAGTTACCATTAACGGCATCGCAAAGGGATCCGGCATGATCGCCCCTGATATGGCAACGATGCTGTCTTTCATTTTCACCGATGCCGCGATTCCGCCCGGGATCCTCCAAAAATTACTGACGACGGCCATTGCCACAAGTTTCAACGCGATTACCGTAGACGGCGACACGTCGACTTCCGACACGGTCCTGCTGTGCGCAACAGGCGATCGCAAACAACGGCTGAAAAATCTACGCAGCGCCAATGACCCGCGCCTGAGGCAATTCGCCAAGGCACTCGATCAGGTGCTGCGCGAGCTCGCGCACCTCATCGTACGAGATGGCGAGGGTGCCCAAAAATTCATTGCCGTAACCGTCAAGGGAGCCAAAAGCACAGTCGCCGCGCGGTGCATTGCACTCGCCATTGCCAATTCGCCCTTGGTCAAGACTGCCATTGCAGGCGAGGACGCCAATTGGGGCCGCATCGTCATGGCCGTTGGCAAATCTGGCGAAGCCGCCGACCGTGATCGACTGTCGGTCTGGATCGGCGGTCAACGTGTCGCTCACAACGGCATGGCCGATCCGAAATACCGAGAGACCCAAATTGCCGCGCACATGCAGGGCCGCGAAATCGATATCATCGTCGATGTCGGTGTTGGTAAGGCGCAATTCACCGTGTGGACCTGCGACCTCACCCACCGCTATATCGACATCAACGCGGATTACCGAAGCTAGAGCGTTTCGACCGCACCGGCCAAGAAAGACTAATCGATCTTTTGTCCGCGCTGCCAGAGACCTTCAAGCCGCGTACCGTCGGCCCGCAAATAGGTTCCTTCACCATCCAACAGGCCGTCCTGCCACTCACCCTCGTAACGGTCGCCCGGCCATGGTGAGCGAATGCTCCACATCATGACGCCGTAGCCGTGCGCCTGGCCGTTCAACCACTCCCCTTCATAGCTGCTGCCGTCCGGCCACATGTAACTGCGCCTGATGCGCGGTTGTGACCCAGCCGCATGGCGAATAATATCTGTCTTTTGTGGTTCTTCATCCGCCTTTGGTTCGCGCTCAAAAACAATCGCCGCGACGCCTGATAGCACGATTGCACCGCCGATCATCGTCTGCCAAGTCATTCCTTCATTGAGGAAGACAACCGAGCCAATGATCGAGAAAACTGGCAACAGCAGCAGAAACGGTGCAACACGGCTGACCGGATGGCGACGCACCAGCGTATACCAAAGGCCGTAACCGACCCCGTTCATGACGATCCCCAGATAGATCACTGCCGACCAGACAGTCAGGTTGGCCGACTGGATCTTTTCGACATGCCCGCTCTCGAATATAGCCGACATGATGAACAGTTGCGGTGCCGCACACACCGCCATCCACGCCATGATGGTCAGGCCATTAAGTCCATGCAATGTGCGCACCAGCGCCTGCCCAATGGCCCACGAAAATGCACCAGCGATCACCATGAACATCGGGACCCAGGCATCGCCAATCTTTGGCTCACCGGCGATCAGTGCTACGCCGATGAATGCGACGCCGATCCCCATCCATTTGCGTGCACCCGGTTGTTCTTTCAAAAACACCGCACCGAGCAGCACCAGAAACGGCACTTCCAATTGTACAACCAATGCCGTCACCGATGCATCCAGCCCTTTCAAGCCGGTAAAGGTGAGGCTGTACTGGATCGCTGCCGAAATGATCGCGATGCCGAATATCTTGGTGATGGAGCCGAAAGGCGGTCGTACAAACCACACCATGATCAGCGCGGTAACAGCAAAGCGAAAGGCCATCAGCAAGATCGGTGGAAAATGGTTGATCGCCGCCTTGGCAAAGACAATCCCCATTCCCCAGGTCAGGGCCACGGCAATTCCCATGAGATAATCGGTCAGTCGCAATCTCATCGCCGGTCACCAAACCAGGAGTTTCCAGCAAACAGCAACAGTGCACGGTCAGCAACGCGGTATCGCACGCCCTTCCAATATTGCAGGACTGTATCCATGCACCGAGGTCTCCAGCATTGCGCAACCTTGCTCCATTACGCCTTTCAGCAGACTTGGTCGAGTCGATTTAGTAATCTCTGACGTGCGCTCCGATTGCCGTTAGCCCCTAGACCGAAGCGCAAAAATCAAGCAAACTTAAGCGCTTGTTCTCCCTCGAATGAGGAGATGGTCATGAGCGAGACCAAGCACATTGTTTTGACGTCGCATCCGCCGCAGGGTGCTTCCAAACCGCCACAGGTTAACTGGGGCGCCAGTAGTGGTGCCGAACGCGGCCCGGTGATCGGCAGTCTCAACAATCCGCATGAGCGAAATGTCATTGGGGTTCACTCCGGCGCCTACGGGCTTTACCGGGCGCTCGCGATCGCTGCCGGCAAGCTCGATCCAATCCACAAACCAGATTTGACCAATACCGCGCCAACGATAAACATTGGCCCGTTCGAGCAGTGGAGCGATCCCTCAAAGATTGTCTCGCTAGATCCATACGGCCATCTCGTTGCCGACGTCTTCCAAGACGGGTTGGAAGCCGGATTGGATGCCCGTCCGACAATTGCCGTCACCCGGGCGCGCATCTCGCTGCCGGAGATGAAAGAAGCGCTGGCCTCGGATCGCATCAAGCCCGATGGCAACATCTTGCTGGAAACCGGAGAGGCCAACGTCACCAAAGCGGCGATCGAACCGGTCTGGTACCTGCCGGGCATCGCGGACCGTTTGGGCGTCAAGGAAGGCGACCTGCGCCGTTCGTTATTTGAGTATACAGGTGCCATGTTCCCTGAGCTGGTCACCCGTTCGGATCTGAAAGTCTTCTTGCCCCCCATCGGCGGCATCACGCTGTACATCTTCGGCAATGTCCCGACACTGTGGCAAGGTGACGGCGAAATTGCCTGCAGGGTCCATGACGAATGCAACGGCTCGGATGTGTTTGGCTCCGATATCTGCACTTGTCGGCCCTATCTTACGCACGGCATAGAAGAGTGCATCCAGACCGCCCAGCGTGGCGGTGCCGGCCTTATCGTCTACAATCGCAAGGAGGGTCGCGCACTTGGCGAAGTGACGAAGTTCCTCGTTTACAATGCCCGCAAGCGCAATCCGGACGGCGATACTGCGGAAAGCTATTTCGAAAAGACCGAATGCGTTGCCGGCGTCCAGGACATGCGCTTCCAGGATATGATGCCGGATGTCTTTCACTGGCTTGGCATCAAACGGATCGATCGCTGGTTTTCGATGAGTGACATGAAATACGATGCAATGACCGCCCAAGGTATCGACATCGTTGAGCGGGTGCCGATCCCCGACGAGCTTATTCCATCGGACGCCCAGGTCGAAATGGATGCCAAAAAGGCCGCTGGCTACTTTACTGACGAAACCGTTTCGCAACCCGACGACCTGAGCAAGACGCAGGGACGCGGTCTTGATCAGTACTGACCCGCACGCTGCGGCAGCGCGCTGGCTGCTGTCGGCCGAGGCCGTGCGCATGCAGGCCAATCTCGTTCTGGAAGCTGCAGAACGAGATGAGCTGACGCATTTCCGCTATTGTGACGAACGCCTCGATTTTACCGCCGGCTATGTCGCCGAGACGATCCGTGACAATTATCCAGATCTTGACGTGCCCTATCATGCCCGCTGGCGACATTTTGTTGTTGACGGTGTCGACCGATGGGCGGCATGCGCCGCTGCGACCGGCGATGACCCACTGGAGCGAGCCCGCATCCGCATCGATCTGGCCGTCGTCAGTGTCTTGCTTGATGCTGGCGCCGGCGCCGATTGGTCCTATCACGACCGCGACACCGGTGCCACGCTCACGCGTTCTGAAGGCTTGGCGGTCGCCAGCCTCAATGCGTTTTTGGATGGATTGTTTTCCAGCGATCCGAGCCAACCGCAGCGCGCCGATGGACCCGCGCTAGAGGCACTCGGACAAATTGCGCTTGCGGACGCATTCCAGGTTCGCGACGATAACCAACTCGCCGGCCTTTCAGGTCGCACCGGCCTGCTCAACCGTCTCGGTGATGCCGTTGATAAACATCCGATGTATTTCTCGCGCGCCGAGCCGCGCGTCGGCAATCTCGCCGATTTCTTTCTGTCTGCTTCGCGCGACGCCACTCTGCCGGCAGCAACCGTATTGACGACGTTACTCGATGCCCTGGGCAGCATCTGGCCAGGTCGGCTGGAATTAGCTGGTTACAATCTTGGCGACACCTGGCGCCATCCGGCCGCCCGACGTGACGACGCCGCCAGCGGGCTGGTACCGTTCCACAAGCTCTCACAATGGCTCGCCTATTCGCTCATTGAGCCGCTTGAAGAATTGGGCCTCACCATCACCGGACCCGATGATCTGACCGGTCTCGCCGAATATCGTAATGGCGGGCTGATGATAGACACCGGGCTACTTGAGCCCAAACATGACGGCGTGCTCGGCACGCGGCACGAACCAGGCAGCGAAACAATCGTTGAGTGGCGTGCCTTGACCGTCGCCCTGCTCGACCGCCTGGCAGCGAAGGTCCGCGAAATCTTCGGCAAGACAGCCGGCGACATGCCGTTGGCGGGCGTCCTGGAGGGGGGTACATGGGACGCCGGGCGACGCATCGCACGGCAAAAGCGGGCCGATGGCGGTCCGCCACTCAACATCGTCTCGGACGGTTCGATCTTCTAGGGCCGTGGACAATTAGGGTTGCAGAGGAGAGTTCAGATGCCTAGCAATGTTACCGTAGTCGACCACCCGCTCGTGCTGCACAAACTGACGCTGATGCGCGACAAGCTTTGTCCGTCGGCCGTTTTCCGCCAGTTGTTGCGCGAGATCAGCCTCTTGCTGGCCTATGAAGTGCTACGCGATCTGCCAATGACGACCCAGACAATCGAAACCCCGCTGATGGAGATGGAAGCCCCAATTCTCAAAGGCAAAAAACTCGTACTGGCCTCTATCCTGCGTGCCGGCAACGGATTGCTGGACGGCATGCTTGATCTCGTGCCGTCGGCCCGGGTTGGTCATATCGGCCTTTATCGTGATCCTGAAACGTTAGCTGCTGTTGAGTACTATCTCAAACTCCCCGAAAACCTCGCAGAACGCCGCGTCGTTGCGGTTGATCCGATGCTGGCAACCGGCAACTCGGTTTCAGCCGCACTCGGCCGTCTGAAGGAGGGCGGCGCAACCGATATCAGTTTCGTATGCCTTCTGGCAGCGCCCGAAGGTATCGAAGCGCTCGGTAAGGCTCATCCCGACGTCAAGATCTTCACCGCCGCCATCGACAGCCACTTGAATGATCACGGCTACATCATTCCCGGCCTAGGGGATGCCGGAGACCGCATGTTCGGTACGAAGTAATCTGTCAGCAAGGTTTTCCAGCTAGTGTGAGGCGCGAAATCTAGCGTTTGGTCGGCACCGGCCCGCTGCCCCGCCAATCACCCTAAGCAAGCC
>JAEKFU010000204.1 GCA_016522385.1 Pseudomonadota bacterium | reverse complement strand
AGAGAAGTTTGCGGTTTTTTCCAATGACGGCGACATGATCGGCACCACCGTCAATGAATGCGCACGCCTCGGCTTCGACGGGCAGTTTCACATTCAGCACTTGCTTGCCTTTACGTGTATTAGCAATGCAATCCGCCTCGCGTACAACAAACCCGTAACCGTCGCTTGACGCAACCAGGAGGTTGCGGTCGGCTGAATGGACGAACAGCGCGACTATTGCATCTGCAGCATCGACATCGACCATCAGGCGTAGTGGCTCGCCATGTCCGCGTCCACCCGGTAGCTTTTTAACATCCAGCGTATAGAATCTGCCCGAAGAGGCAAACACCAACAGCTTGTCGGTGGTCTGTGCGTGCAATACGAACCTGCCGCGATCGCCATCTTTGAATGCAAGTGCCGACGTCTCCGTCAGATGGCCTTTCATGGACCGGATCCAGCCCTTTTCGGAGCACACGACTGTGACGGGCTCCTTGTCGATCATCGCCTGTTCAAGATCGATATCAACCTGCGGTGCCACGGCAAAATCGGTGCGACGACGGCCGAGTTCGGTTTTCTTGCCGAACTTATCCCTGATGGATCGGATCTCGGCGCTGATCGTGTCCCATTGCGCTTCCGTTGAACCCAGCAAGGCCTGCAATTCCGACTGCTCAACCGTCAGTGCGTCATGCTCCTTGCGGATCTCAATTTCTTCAAGCTTGCGCAAAGCCCGCAACCGCATGTTGAGGATCGCCTCGGCCTGGACATCGCTCAGCTCAAAGCGCTGCATGAGGACCTTCTTGGGCTCGTCTTCTTGGCGGATTATGCGGATCACTTCATCCAGATTGAGATAGGCAATCAGATAACCGCCGAGGATCTCCAGGCGATGGGCAATCTGTTCCAACCTGTATTCAGTACGGCGAACCAACACTTCCTTACGGTGATCCAGCCATTCACGCAGGACCTGGCGCAACCCCATGACCTTGGGTACACGGCCTTGCGAGAGAACGTTCATGTTGAGCGGGACCCGCGATTCAAGCTCGGAGAACTTGAACATCGACTCCATCAGTACTACCGGATCGACCGTTCGGCTTTTCGGTTCAAGGATCAGACGAACATCTTCGGCCGATTCATCGCGGACGTCGCCGAGCAGCGGCAGTTTGCGCTCGTTGAGGAGCCCGGCAATCTTTTCGACCAGCCTGCCTTTTTGAACCTGATAGGGGATCTCAGTGATGACGATCTGCCAGGTGCCGCGTGGAAGTTCTTCAACCTCCCAGCGCGATCGCACGCGAAATCCGCCCTTGCCCGTGCGGTAGGCCTCGGCGATCGTGGCGGGATCGTCGATAATGATGCCACCAGTCGGTAGATCCGGCCCGGGGACAAATGACATCAGCTTGTCGATGCCGGCATTGGGAAACTTGACCAGATGCAGCGCAGCATCACACAGCTCCGCCGCATTGTGAGGCGGGATTGATGTTGCCATGCCGACCGCAATGCCAGACGCGCCGTTGGCAAGAAGATTGGGAAAGGCGCCGGGCAGGACGACCGGTTCTTCGTCTTCGCCGTTGTAGGTCTCGCGAAAGTCGACGGTATTCTGATCGATGCCGTCCAACAGTGCGATAGCGACCTCGGTCAGCCGTGCCTCGGTATACCGGTAGGCAGCGGCATTATCACCATCGATATTGCCAAAGTTGCCCTGACCCTCGACCAGCGGATAGCGTTGCGCAAATTCCTGCGCCAGGCGGACCAAGGCATCATAGACCGCCTGATCACCATGCGGATGAAACTTACCGATGACGTCTCCGACGACACGGGCGCATTTCTTGAAGCCGGCTGACGGATCAAGCTTGAGCAGCCGCATGGCATAGAGTAGCCGGCGATGCACGGGCTTCAACCCATCGCGCACATCAGGTAGTGCGCGGTGCATAATCGTCGACAACGCATAGGCAAGATAGCGCTCTTCAAGCGCTTCCCGCAGATTAACCGACTGAGGATCGTTCTGGTCGGGAGGTGATGTGAGTTCGTTCATGATTCGGCAATTATATCATGCGCAATTGCGGCTAAACACCGGATATATGGCGATAAATTGCGACAGAGATACCCAGCGAAAGTTAAACCCGATGGATAATGACGCTGCACCGCGGCTTCTTGCCCCAAATTTGCAGTGAGAGGCGGCGAACGGCACCGCTGAGCATTTCGGTAACCGCGTCGTCATCGCAACGCCGGACCGACGGCATTGCATCCAGGGCATGGGTGACGATCGCACCGAGACTTTCATGCATCAGCTCACCGTCGATATCCCATTCGGGAAGACCTGAGAGCTGCAGTCTTGGTTTGCCAATGATCTTGCCCTTTGAATTCAGCACCACGGACACCATCACAATTCCTGAAAAAGACAGTTTGCGGCGGGCGCGGGCCGGACCGTCCGTATCGGGCACCAGAATGTTGCCATCGACATGCATACGCCCCGCATCGACTTCTTCGATGACACTTGCCGGACTGGGACACAACCGCACCATTTGCCCATTCTGCGCCATCACCGCCTCGCTGATGCCGGTTTCAACGGCAAACTCAGCGTGACGTTTCAGGTGTTCCGCCTCACCATGCATCGGTACAACGGCACGTGGCTGCAGCCAGTCATACAAGGCGGCAAGCTCGTCCTGGCGCGGATGACCGGATGAGTGAATGAGCGCACTATCGGACGTCAAGACGTCGATGCCCTGAAGCGAAAGATTATTGATCACGGTTGCCACCGATTTTTCGTTTCCGGGGATGGTCTTGGAGGAAAAGATAACCAGGTCGCCCTCGTCTAAGGTGATCTTGGGGTGCGTGTCGCTGGCGATGCGGGCGAGAGCGGCGCGCGGCTCACCCTGTGAGCCGGTGCACAACAACAGGGTCTTGCTGCGTGGCAGAAAGCCGTAGGCATCTTCCTCGATGAAGGTGCCCAGGTCCTTCATCAGGCCGACTTCACGCGCCGCCTCAATGACATTGCGCATGGCGCGGCCGGCCACCACGACCTCGCGGCCACAGGCACGGGCGGCCCTGATCACCGATGTGATGCGTCCGATATGAGATGCGAAAGTGGTAACCGCAACGCGGTCTTCGGCAGTCTCGATGACCTTGGCCAACACATCAGCGACATCACGTTCCGACGGCGAGTGACCCTCGCGCAGCACGTTGGTAGAATCACAAATTAACGCGTCAACGCCTTCCAGGCCGAGCTGGCGGAAACGAGCTTCGTCGAGCTCGGGGCCAATGGTCGGGGTCCTGTCGAGCTTCCAGTCGCCGGAATGGACGATCGCGCCGGATGGTGTGCGGATGGCAAGAGCCGCCGGTTCGGGGATGGAATGGGTGACCGCGACAAACTCAACCTCAAAGGCGCCGATCGACAACCGATCGCCAAGTTGCAGTGTCCTTATGTCGACGACTTCCAACAGACCGGCTTCGGCTAGCTTGCGGCGCAGCAGCTCGGCGGCAAAAGAGGTGCAGTAGATCGGCACCTGCAGTCGATCCCATATCCAGGGGATTGCGCCCATGTGGTCTTCATGAGCGTGCGTCAGGACGAGGCCCTGAAGGTGTTTCCTATGCTGCTCGACAAAGGTGATGTCCGGCAAAATTACATCGATCCCCGGGTCGCGTTCATCACCGAACTTGACACCGCAGTCGACCATCAGCCACTGGCGGTTACGACCGATGCCAGTGCCATAAAGGTAAAGGTTCATGCCGATCTCGCCGGCGCCACCAAGCGGCAGAAAAACGAGAGAAGCAGTCGGCCCGCGCCCCCCCTTGCGCTGGCTCACTTCGGCCATGTGGCCCCCTTGGTGCTATCCGGTGACAGGATTTGCATGCACCACGTCCCCCGCACGGATTTGTTTTTGTGTGCCGTCTGCCAAGTCTAGCACAAGCGCACCGTCGCGCGCCAATCCGGCATAGTGGCCTTCTAGGCATTCCTCGCTGAGATCGAGGGTCATTGCAGCGCCAATCTGGATGGAACGATCCGTCCAAGCC
>JAEKFU010000202.1 GCA_016522385.1 Pseudomonadota bacterium | reverse complement strand
GACCTTGAGGATGAGAGAGATTTGGTCCAGGCACTCGTCACCCTCAAAAATCGAAACCCGAAACTGCGCAAGGCTGTCGTCAAACTCAATGAAGGGTTTTCAGGAGAAGGCAATGCGCTGTTCCGCTTCGATGATGCACCAAAAGGCGGAGCGCTCGAAACCTGGGTGCGCGATCGTATCCGTAATCTCGTCTTCGAGGCGGAAGACATGTCGTGGGATCTGTTTAAGGCCAAGATCAAGGAGATGCGCGGTGTTGCTGAAGTTTTTGTCGAGGGAGAGGACAAGCGCTCGCCCTCGGCGCAGTTTCGTGTCGATCCCCTGGGACAGCTGGAGCCAATTTCGACCCATGATCAGGTTCTGGGCGGTAACGCTGGCCAGGTCTTCCTGGGGTGTCGGTTTCCAGCCGATGCGGAATACCGCCTAGAAATTCAGACAGAGGGCGCCAAGGTCGCCCGGCTGCTGCGCGACAAGGGTGTTATCGGGCGGTTCGGCGTGGATTTCATATCAGTGCGCGACGGTGATCGCTGGTGCCACTATGCGATCGAGATCAATCTGCGCAAAGGGGGCACGACGCACCCTTTCATCATGCTGCAGTATCTGACCGACGGGCGATACGATCCTGACACCGGTCTGTTTCTGACGCCGGACGGTCGGCCACGATTCTACTATGCTACCGACAACCTCGAATCTGATCGATACAAGGGGCTGACGCCCCAGGACCTGATCGATATTGCGGTCGCGCACGGCATCCATTTTCATGGCACAACGCAGGAAGGTGTGGTCTTCCACCTGATCGGCGCGTTATCAGAGTTTGGCAAGCTTGGCGCGGTATGTGTCGGTGGAAGTCATGATCGGGCCCAGGAACTATACCTCGAAACCGTCGACATACTGGATCGAGAAAGCGCGGAGGAACCCTAATGTCGAAACCGATTTTAGATAAGGCGGAAGTGTCAATCGATTTTCCCGATAAGTTCTATCATGGATCCTTCAGCCGCTCGAGTCGCTATGACGTCGAGGTGGACGCTGAAGGCGTGCATATCGCGCTTGACCGGGCAGAAGGAGAAAAGCGCCACGTTGCATTTCATCTCCACCATCATCTGTTCAGCAGTATACTTGACGCGGTTGCCGAAGCCATCGCCACAAAGAACGACTTGCAGGAACTGGACCGCGAACGATTGAAGGAAGCAGCCAACAAACTGGCAAAATCACTAGAGTGATAATTTAGAATTCTAACAAACAGGCAAGCCGGTTATCGGACGGCAGGCATTTCGCTGAAATTGTCACATTGATGCAGTTTCCAACAGACCCTAGTCCGGTTGGAAACTGCCGTTTATCACATTTCGCCTATCACAATCCAACACGGTTGCACAGCAAGATAATGCCACTTGAACGGGGTCACGAGGCGCTGGCATAGTCCAGTCATGCCAGAGGAATTGGGGCTCTCCCTCAACGAACTCGCGTGGTGCGGGGTCATCGTGTTCGCGGCGGCGCTCGTGCGTGGCTATTCAGGTTTTGGTTTTTCTTCGATCCTTATGGCAGGGTTGACGCTGGTGCTGCCAGCTATTGCAATCGTGCCCTTGTCTGTCGCGCTGGAAGTGCTTGCGTCGATTGGCCAGGCCAGAGGGATCTGGTCGCACATCGACAAACCCCGGCTGACAGTCCTTCTAATCGCCGGATTGATCGGAACGCCAATCGGCGTTTTGGTCTTGGCGTCGGTTCCAGGCGAACCGTTGCGCGTTATGATCCTATTGTTCATCTTTGCAGCCAGCCTTGTTCTGCTGTTCTCGCGCCGCCGTTTTTTCGAAATGTCGCCACCGGCTTTCGTGATGGCCGGTTTTGTCGCAGGTGTGGTCAATGGCGCAACCGCCATGAGCGGTCTGCTCTTGGCGCTGTTTTTCACATTGGCAGGTGTCCGCCCGACCGTGATGCGCGCAACGATGATCGCCTATTTCTTTATTACCGATATTTGGACGTGTGGCATCCTTGCGACAACAGGATTTTTTGACAGGACGACCGTCCTGAGAGTAGTGGTGTCCTTACCTTTGCTGGGGCTGGGAATTTGGCTTGGCACGAGCCGATTTCGTGCAACGCCGCCACAAGCTTTCCGAACCACTGTCCTATGGTTGCTCATATTGCTTTGCGCAGCAGGTTTGCTGCGGACTGCATTGAACCAGACAGTTCCTTCTAAATCGTATTTGGAACCTCACACACCGAACGGATATGTGTCCGGTAGGCCTTGAATTTGGCCGGCCGGCAGCGGCGTTATGGCGCTGGTGCGGTCGATCCAGATGTATTCATTGAACTGGTATGGCAACTCAGCTTCGAAATAGTGGCTCGCAAGTTCGGTTTCCGGGCGGTAGATGACACCGATGGCGAGTTCCAGCCCTGGCTTGGCGAGTTCTGCCGTAACGTCCAGCTCTTGACCGGCCCGCATTGGCAGCAAGAGTCCAGGTGCGTCGGTCAAATGAAACTGCCGCTCATAGCTCTGAGGATGGGACGGCTGCACTGTCTTAATATCCAGCGCTCCATTCCATGCTCCCGCTGCGGCGACCGTGCCATGATCGGTGCCAAAACCGATATGATAAGATCGATCACCAAAAGCCTTACGGCAAAGCTCGCCGATATTGTGCTCGCCGCGCGCAGACATCTCCGTGGCTGACGCGTCACCGACATGTGAATTGTGCGCCCAGATGACGGCTTTTGCCTGTTTGCCGCGGTGCACCATGACATTCTGCAATGTCTCGAACATGTGGCTGTCACGCAGGTTCCAGGATGCGCGCGAACCGTAATACATCACCCGGTAATAGCGCTCGGCATTGGTGACCAGCCGAGCATTCTGCGCCGCGTCAAGAAACCGTTCACCGTCTTGGTGCGCATAATCCTGCTGTTTGGTGTAGAGG
>JAEKFU010000085.1 GCA_016522385.1 Pseudomonadota bacterium | reverse complement strand
GGCACGAATTGAGCGGCCTTGCAATAGGGCCCAATCCACTCAGATCCACGATTTCAGGTAGCAATCAGCGACGACGGAACTGGCGGCGAGGCTGCGGCTTGAGCGCGCCACCGGCGCGCTCGTCCTTGTGACGGTAAACCACCCTGCCCTTGTCGAGATCATAAGGTGTCATTTCAACGGTGACGCGATCACCGACCAGCGTCTTGATGCGGTTCTTTTTCATCCGACCGGAGGTGTAAGCAATGATCTCATGGTCATTTTCGAGTTTTACCCGGTATCTGGCATCGGGCAGGATGTCGGTCACTACCCCATCAAATTCGAGCAACTCTTCTTTGGCCATGCATTCATCTCCTTTAGCGCGGCATCTTCATGGCGTTTCGCCACATCGTCACCGCTGATTCAATCATCCAATCATCGCCGTTCGGGCCGTATTGCTGCTGTTGCTTACCCGTTTGGGTCGCGATTTTCCACCCCCTCTTGCAGTGCAGAGGGCTTTTTTCAGGTACGGAGCCACATTTGCTGCCGACTTTCCGCCGTTTTGGCTACTGGAATGCGGCAATCGGTTCGGGCGGCTCATAGACGATCGCAAGGGCTTCGGACAACTCGAATGCACCGCCAAAGAGCGCCCTGCCGGTGATCGCACCGGCAATATTGGGCAGATATTTGAGCGTCGAAATATCATCGAGCCCCTTCACGACACCGCTGGCGATGACCGGTGTGGCAACCTGATCGGCCAGTTCTGCGGTATGCGATAGTGAGCTTTCGGGCAAATCATCGTCGCGATCGATGTCGGTATAAATGATCGCGGCCAGCGGTACGTCTTCGAATTGGCGGGCAAATTCGACCGGTGTGAAGGCCGTTGTTTCGCGCCATCCCTCGACAACGACCCGGCCCTGGCGAGCATCAACACTGACCACAACCTGATCGGGATACGCAACGGCAGCGGCCTTGACGAAGGCCGGGTCCTTGACGGCGGCGGTGGCGATTACCACATGTCCGGCGCCGGCATCGATCCAATCGCGAACGGTATCAATCGAACGAATGCCACCGGCGACCTGTACACACGCACTTGCTTTACGAATAATCTGGGTAATCAAATCGGTATTGCTGCCCTGATTAACCACGGCATCCAGATCCACAACGTGCAGCCACTCTGCGCCTTGGGCTGCAAACTCACATGCCGCATCGAGCGGGTCCACGTCATACACTACCGGTACATCCATCTGGCCACGGACCAGGTTCACACAACGCCCGTTCTGCAACTCAATATCGGGATAGACAATCATGACTACCTCCCTGGGCCTACATTTTTGATTGTGCAGTTGGATTATGCGCTCAATGTAACGTGACGAAAAGAAAATAGATCGTGATTGTTGATCGATTTGCAGAATGACGAAGGCTGAAGGCCTATTCGGCAGCTGCGTCGACGGTCGCTGCAACTTTGCCGGCAGCGCCGGATGCCGCAGCACTGCGCTTTTGCGCCTTGGCGCTCTCGGGCAATTCGTCGTCGTCGCCATCCTCGACAGTTACATCGAGTTTCGGACGGGCGAACTCGATGCCGTGTTCCTCGAATGCGTCCTGTACGGCCGCGAAGGCATAACGCCGGATCAGGAACTGCTTGCCCGGTTTCGACATGAACTTGGTCGAGATTACAAAGCCATAGTCATCCACCTCTACGGCGCCTTGTGATTTGAACGGCTGAATGAAGTCGTCCTTGATATCGGGATGATCGAGCAGCTCTTGACCGACCACCTTCAGTATCTTGCGCACCCTGTCGACGTCGGTGTCAAATGGAACCCGGAATTTGAGTTTCATGATCGCCCAGTCGCGCGAGTGATTGGTCAGCGTCTTGATCTCACCGAAAGGCACAGTATGAACCGCGCCACGGTGATGGCGCAGGCGCATCGATCGGATCGAGACATGTTCGACAGAGCCGCGCACATCGCCCAATTCGACATATTCGCCGAGTCGGAAGGCATCGTCGATGAGAAAGAAGATGCCGGAGACGATGTCGCGGACCAGAGTTTGCGAACCGAATCCGATGGCCAGGCCGACGACCCCGGCGCCGGCCAGCACCGGGCCGATATTCACACCGAGCGACGACAGGACAATCATCATCGCGATGATCCCCAGGGTTAGCTGTACGGTACGCTTGATCAGCGGCAGCAAGGTGCGGATACGCGACAGGCCGGTCCCGCCCAATTCCATCTCACCCACGTCACCATGTTCGGCCGCCCTCTCGGCGTCTTCCTGGGCAATCTTGCGGTCGATCCAGATGCGGATCATCTGCCATACACCATAGGCAACGAACAGAGTAATGGCGATCTGCAACACGGCGCCTGCCAACAGCTCGCCAATGCCTCCGCCAGCCATAGCAAAGAAGTCGACCCGCCAGGCAGCAGCGAGCAAGAATACCAGGAGACAGACGACGGCCAGCCGTGTGACCCGCATCACCGCGGCAGCGACCTGATTGTTGTCCTCACCGCGTAGGGTGGCTTCGCGTTCCAGTGCCGCATCGATCCCAGGCCAGACCAGCCCGACGGCAATGGTGAACAAGGCAGCACCGAAGCGTGGCGTATAGTCGAGGAAAGCAGCAGTGACCAGCCCGACAAACAGGACCAATATGAAGATGGTGAAAAGCACCGGATAGACCCGCCCGCAAACCGCGCGAAACTGGTGCGGGTCATTATGTTCAGGGCAAATATCAACAGCGATAGCCTTGCGATTGACGAATATTGATCCCGCTAGCAACAACGTTGTCATTGCACCGACCGAAATCAGGAGCAGGGTATGAACGTCGCCTGTGATGCCAAGGGTGCCGAAAAGCGCGCAGGTGAAAAAGCCAAAGGCGCCAAACACCACGGCACCCATAATGGTCAGATGCAAACTCCTGGCCTGGACGTTGCTGAACAATGGGATTCTGGCAGCCGGGCGGCCAGGCGCGAAGTAGCTGGCGGAGGCGGCGGCGACGGTGCGCACCACGGCGATGGCCGAGAGATAGAAGATAAACACGGTGCGGTCGCGGGCCTCGTCTTCGGCTAGGACAAAATAGATTGCCGTGGCAATCGCCAGGAACAAACCAGCGCGGGCTATTCGGGTAACGAATATGCCCAGTGCTGCCCCAGCCCTTGCACTGAGACCGCTCAGTTCCCGCGACGCAATGTCATTTTCGATGCGTTTGAAGCGACCGCGCAGCAACAATTCAATGAATCCGGCCCCCGCAAGAGCGACCAGAAGGACCCACAAGAACCTGGCGAAACTGCCATATTCGCGGTTCTGGGTGAGTTTGCGCCAGGCCGTGCCAGGAATGGCAGGGAATTGATCGGCTGTTCCGAAAATTGTTGTGGCGCGCTCCTGCACCTTGCCGAAGGCGCGTTGCAGGCGGAAGGCGATGACGGCCGGATGATAGTCATCGCTATGACCACCGGCGCTTTGGCGCGGGCCCTTTGACAACTTCTCGAGCAAGAGGCGGCGGACCTGCTCATCGGACAGCTCGGCAATCGATTCCTTGGAGAGCGCTGCGTCTGATTGCTGGGCATTTGCCAGCTGACCGGCACCGGCCAGAGCAAGACTGGCAAACGTCAGTAACACCAACAAAGTCAGGCTGTGCCAACGCATTCTTCTGTCCGGTGAATCAACCTCTCACATTTCTATCACGATAGTTGTAGTCCCGACCATGCGCAACCAACCCGAACCGTCTTCCGGTCAGCAACGACTCATCGCTAAAATAGCGGTCACACGGTTTTAGAATATCTGATGAGGTAGCAATTCGGCAGGCACATTTTTGGTACAAGTCGGTATGCGGAGCTCATCCACGTGCGTCGGTCAAGGCAAGGCGCTGCGTTTTCTGAGGGATGACTGTGGCGCAATAGTGCTCACATAGACAGTGCTTTTCAGCAACCTAATCGTTGCGACAATTTCCACTGTACGGGTGGTCAGCGACCGAGCCAGTGATCAATGGACAAGGTTGAATTCGGTATTGACCGTTGACGGCTGCGCCAGTTGAGGTGCCAATAACGGTTCTGTGTGTTACGACAATGGCGCCAAGAATGTGCCCAGCACCTTGATCTAGGAAATGACCGGCAGCTGTGGTGCCGCTCGTTTGGTGAGTAGCTGCGGTTCGCCTTCGCGAATGACGATGTTCTCTTCGTGCACCATCATCTTGCCCGGCGCGAATTCCATGGCGGGTTCCAGGGTCAAAACCATGCCGGGTTCGAGTTCGGTAAAATCCCAGGACGTATGCGACGGCCATTCTGTCAGCTGCATGCCGAGACCATGACCCAGCCGGCCAACATCGTTGCCAAGCGCGCCGGCATCTTCAAGCACCTTTGACATGGCGTTGAACAGGTCGGCTGTTGTGGCGCCGGGCCGGGCGGCAAGAAGGCCGGCTTCGGTTGCCCGGTAGGCAGCCTCATAGGCACGCAGCACGGCATCAGAGGCCCGGCCAAAGGCAAAATTGCGATCGAAGTCGCAGTAGTAGCCGTCGAATACCGAGCCGGTATCGAGTATTAGGACATCGCCATTGGCAAGCATGCGGTCCGACGGCGGCGAGATGATATCAGCATAGCCTCCATTGCCGGCCCGGCCGACGAGATATGGACAATCATCCGCGCCACAACGCAGCAATTCTATTTTGAACTGGCGGAAGACGTCGACTTCGGATTCGCCGATGGCTGCAAAGTCCGGCAACCTGTCGAAGGCATCCGAGGCAACGCCGCAGATATAGGCAATCTTTTCAATTTCGGCTTCAGACTTGACCATGCGCAAGTCACGCATGATGTCTGTTGCGTCTGCGAATTCGGCACCTGGAAACTTGCTACGCAATCTTTGATGGTCGGCGAGCGGCATGCGCAAATGGGTTTCCCGACCCATCATCAGCCCGATGCGGCCGGTGGGATCAATCAGTTCACCCAGGACGTCGGCCACCAGGCCGATGCCATCATCGGCGGGGTGTGGTGCTGACCAGGTGCGAATGTCCGTGATCCAGGTGCGTGACATACATTCGGCGCCGACCGTCGGAATCACAGCAACCGGTTTGCCTCGAGACGGCACGACCAGAAACCACGGTCGGGTCGGACTTTGCCAGAACTGGGTCAGGAAGCCTGAGAAATACCGCACCTCCGGCTCGGTGGTCAGGAACAGTGCATCAATCGCATTGCGCGCCATGGCATCCTGCGCCTTGTTCACCCGGGTTTCGAACTCGGCAGCCGGAAATCCTCTTTGCGGCGGCCTGGGCCCGACACCAGTCTCCAACTTATTGGACCGCATGACCGACAATCTGCTCATAGATATCAGGAGAGGTCGCACCTTCCGAACCAATCAGCAACACCCGCGAACGGTTATCCAGATGCAATGCAGTTCGATGATTGCTTCCCTGCGCTGCATCAATGAGCGCAGCGAGGCCTGCAACACCTGACTCGCCACCGACCAATGGCCGACCGCCAGCGGCGCCGGTTGCCAGAAGACGCATTGCTGGTGGCACACCATCATCGCTAATGGTGAGATAATCAGCAGCGCATTGTTCCAGGATCTCCCAAGCCAAAATAGACACCTCACCACAGGACAGTCCCAGCATCATGCTTTCGTTTTCAATGTGGTACGCCGTCGCCCTGCCGTTGCGTGCGCTTTCGGCCAGACAGGCAGCATCGGCCGGTTCGATGATCACAACATGGGGGCGGTCCACGCCTAATTCACTCCAGAAACCTGCAGCAACACCGGCCGCAAGCCCGCCGCAGCCGGTTTGAAGGAAAATGTGCGTCGGCAGCTCTTCAGATTTAAGCGCAGCGATGACTTCGCGGGCCATGACTGTATAGCCAGCCATGATCTCACGCGGTCTGTCCAGATAACCTGGATAAGACGTGTCAGACACAATGAACCAACCCTGATCTGCCGCTAGCCTGGCGGCGTGGTGAACGGAGTCATCATAATTGCCCTCGACGCGGATGACCTCTGCTCCGAGGGACTCCATTGCCTGCCTGCGCGCATCGCCAACGCCGGCATGTATGAAAATCTTGCACGGACACCCTGCAAGCTGAGCGCCCCAGGCCAGCGAACGACCGTGATTGCCAGCAGTGGCGCTTGCCACGGTAATGGTTCTGCATATTTTGGAATGTTCGCCGTTTCGGATCGATGCCAGCGAAACCCGGGAGCCGGTCCGATTGCCGATCTCGTGTTGCAGCAGCTTCAGGATCGCAAAGGCACCCCCCAGTGCCTTGAAACTAGCCAGCCCGAAACGCTCGGCTTCGTCCTTGTAATAGATTGTGCCAAGCTCCAGCTCGTCAGCCAGAGTCTTGAGCGAATGCAGAGTGGACGGAGCGTAACCAGGCCACTGAGTGATTTCACATTGCGCCTCCTGCATCATTGTGACGGGCAACACCTTATCAAGTGCCGGCGGATACGGTCCGGGGTCGGTCCGGCAATGAACATGGTCCTGGATCAGCGGATCGAGAGCAGCAAATTCATGCAGCATAGGCAACTCACTTTCGTGCATCAGACAATGCGTGCGGCAGGGCCTCGGCGAACGCGTCGAGATCATGTTTGTGGCCGACACTCACCCGAATGCAGCGATCAAGGGGCGGGACGCCAGGCATGCGCACGAAGATACCGCGGCTGATCAGAGCGGTCAGCACTGAGCGGGCAAAGTCGCCATCGCTGCCGCAATCAATGGCAACGAAGTTGGTCGCCGACGGCAGGCTGGTGAGACCGTTAGCTGCAGCAATCTCGGCAATGCGGTCGCGCGCCGCGGCAACCCGTGCGATCACGTCGGGTAGATGATCAGCATCTCCCAGTGAAGCCAAGGCGCCTGCCTGGGCAATCCGATTGACGCCGAAATGGTTGCGGATCTTGTCAAACGCCTTTATCAGACCGGCCTCGCCGATGGCATATCCGATGCGGGCGCCAGCCATGCCGTAGGCCTTGGAAAACGTTCTGAACCGGATGACCTTGGGATTGGACACTTCAAGCGGCGGCAAGGTGCCGTCTGGCGCAAACTCGCCATAAGCCTCGTCCAGGCAAAGCAGCGCGCCGTCGGGAACATCATCGATCATCTGCTGCATGGCGGATTCATCCCAACAAGTCGCCATAGGGTTGTCGGGATTGGCAATGAATATCAGCCGGGCATCCTCGCGCCGGGCCAACTCGAGCAGGCCTGCCGGGTTCTCCCGGTCATCGACGTAAGGTGTCGTGACGATGCGGCCTCCATAACCAGCAGCATGGAAGTTGAATGTCGGATAGGCACCGAGCGAAGTGGCCACGGTAACGCCGTGCTCAACGAACAGCCGGTTGGTGTAACCGAACAGTGAATCTATTCCCTCGCCGACAACGATGTTGTCTGGCGAGATGCGATGTTTGGCTGCAAGGGCGGCTTTCAGGTCGTGGTTTTCCGGATCGCCGTACATCCAGGTCTCGGCAGCAGCCTGACGCATCGCCTCGACGGCTTTGGGTGATGGGCCGAAGACACTCTCGTTGGCGCCGATGCGGGTAACGAATGCCGCGCCGCGCTGGCGCTCCTGGGTTTCGGGGCCGACAAACGGCACGGTCGAGGGCAGTGACGCGACGAGCGGTGTAAACGGGTATTCAGTCATGCAAATTGGCTCAACGATCGGCGCGTGCCAGCACGGCATGCATCAGCACATTCACGGCAGGTACGGTCATGGCCAGATCGATATCTTCTTCTTCGTTGTGAGTGATGCCATTCTTGCATGGAGAAAACAGCATGGCGGACGGTGCCACCTTGGCGATGTGATAGGCATCATGGCCAGCTTGTGAAAGCATTTTCATGCACGGCACGCCAAGATCGACGGCTGTCTTGTCCAACAGCTCGATGAGGTCGGGAGAAAAATTGGCGCCATCGAACTCCCAGCGCGCAATGACTTCCATCTCAACATTGGCCTTGTCGGCGACGGCTTCGATCGACTGTTCGATCTCGCTCATCATCTGCACGGCCAACGCCGGGTCGGGGTGCCGGCAGTCGACGGAAAATTGCGCCCATTCGGCAATGATGCCCGGTTTGTTCGGCCAGGCCACCATGCGGGTGGTGGTCGTCTTGCCATTTGTGTTGTGATACTTCCAGCCAATATCGTTGACAGCAACAGCGACGCGCGCCGCACCAACCAGCGCATCGCGACGCTCGTTCATCGGCGTCGGCCCGGCATGCGCGGTGCGGCCGCGCACGTCGATGTGCATGCCGTAGCTCTTGTAGCCGCCATTGACGATGCCTAGCGGGATGCCTTCGGAATCAAGGATTGGGCCTTGCTCTATATGCAGCTCAAAATAACTGTCGAGCTCGCGGCCGCCGACGGGTGCCTGCCCGCGATAACCGATGCGTTCCAGCTCATCGCCCTGGACGAATCCATCATCATCAACGCGCGAGGCAATCCAGTCTTCGTCAAACACGCCGGCAAAGGCGCCGGAACAAGCCATAGAGGGAGAAAACCGACAACCCTCCTCATTGGTCCAGTTGATCACTTCAATCGGATAGCGGGTCTCGATGTCATTGTCGTTGAACGTGCGGATGATCTCGAGGCCGGCCAGCACGCCGAGGATTCCGTCGAACCGGCCGCCGGCATATTGGGTGTCAAGATGGCTGCCCATCGTCACCGGTGGCAGGTCGTCCTCGGTGCCGGCGCGGCGCGCGAACATGTTGCCCAGTCGGTCGACCGTCATCATGAGGCCGGCCTCCGTGCACCATTCGGCGAACTGATCGCGCACGACCATATCCGCATCCGAGCCGGTTAGGCGGCAGAGGCCGCCAGCCTTGCCGGGTCCGATCTCGGCAGACCGCATGAGAGTTTCCCACAGGCGCTCGCCGTTTATACGTAGATCACTGCTCATGACCGATCCTTCATGCGGCGTCGCGGTTAAGCGGCTGGCACATGCAGTGAACACCACCGCCTGCCCAGGTGAACATTGTCATATCCGGGTCATAAACCTCAAATCCGTTGGCACGCATTTTGGCGTTGAGATCGTTAGCGCCCAAGGTGGACAATACCCGATCGTTTCCCAGAGCGACTACATTGCATCCGAGCGCCATGGTTTCCTTGAACGTGGCGGGAATGATCTCAATATTCTTTGATGTCAGCCAGTCGACAACGGCCGCATCAGTTGTCTCAACACAGACCGCAGCGCAGTGTTCGCTGAGCATGCAAACCATCAAATCGATATGGACGTAAAACGGGTCGATTGGCGCGTACCTGATCTCCCAGCCCTCGCGTGCAAACCAGTCGCCGACCTGACGGGCGGCGACTTCTTCACCACGTAGATCGGTATAGCCGATAAGGGCGCAGCCATCGGCTATCATGTTGAAGTCGCCGCCTTCGAAATTGCCGGCGCTGACCATGTCATAGACTGGAATATCGCGCTCCAAATAGAACCGAAGGCAGCTGGCATATTCGCCACGCCTGCGGGGATTGGCGAGCTGGCATATGACAGCGCCATAAGGCGTCATGAAGCTCGAGTCGCGGGCATAGACCTGATAAGGCGTCATCTCATCGGCGGGCAGGAAATGGCAGGTGACACCAGCGCTTTGATAGGCGTCGACCATCTCGCGGTGCTGGCGCATGGCGAGTTGCTTGTCGAATTTTCGGCCGCGGCGGATGGTGTCGCGCACCAGCGATGAATAGGCGACGTTCTCGGCGCCCAGCCAGCGGAATGTCTCAGCCGGACCGAGTAACACATCGCGAAGCACTCCTGCCTCCGAATTCAGCACCC
>JAEKFU010000063.1 GCA_016522385.1 Pseudomonadota bacterium | reverse complement strand
AGCCGAACTCGCCCGCCACAACTGCAATCCAGGCCCCGTTGACGGAATATGGGGAAATGGCAGCCGGCGAGCAGCGGCGGCGTTTATCAAAGCTGCCGGCCTGTCTCTCTCGCCAGTGCCCAACGACGGACTTTTGAAGGCATTGAAGCAAGAAGAAATCCCAGTATGTCCGCGTGCGGCGGCACGCAGGTCGAAAGAGACGGTCTCGAAGAAAAAACGTGCCAATCCGGCCAGAACCAAGACGAGCAGGCAAAAGCGCCCGCGCAGTCGGCCCCAGAATTGCGGCATATGTCAGAATATTCGCGTGTGCGGCAGCCGGTATTTGGATGCGCAAGCTGAAGGACTATGCTTCTAGCGCGTGTCGTTCTCATATGGAACCATTTGAGAAAGACACGCTCTAGCCCAGACTTCTCGGCAACACGGTGGACTCGAGTGGTATCCTTGCGCTGAATCAAAGCAACCGCCTCCCGTGTGCTTCAGATTGAGCCACCATGACCACTAGATATTCGAACGCAACGAAGCCGTTCTGTCGGATGCGAGGTACGCTTGATGACACATAGACCAGCAAGTAACAGGCAGCATTATCTGGGCATCATCACACTTTTCATGACCACATTTAGAACCGCGTGCTGTCTGCCTTTCCTGTTGGTTCTCTCTACAGGAGCGCTAACATTCACGAATGATTTAGCAGCGCAAGACCAGAGGGGTGTGCCGCTCGACGGCGCAGCGCAATACTTTCAATTTGCCTGTGCCACATGTCATGGCGTCGAAGGAAGAGGCGATGGCCCCCTCGCCTCTCAGCTCAACACTCAGCCACCGGACCTGACACGAATTTCGCAAAGGCATGGCGGCATTTTCCCCACCAAGCAAGTCTATGAAAAAATCGAAGGGCTCTCGATGCCAATAGCTCATGGCACGCGTGAGATGCCGGTTTGGGGCGCAGTGCTCCTGTTTGAAGAATTGGGCACATCCGTATTGAAGGAAGATGCGAAAGTGGCTGAACTGAAGACACGACGGCGACTGCAGAAACTGGTCGATTACCTTCGATTGATCCAGGAGTAGGTTTCCGACATTACCGGAAACGGAAGCGAGCACTTGAGCCGGCATTTTATAGTATCAACAATCTGCGCTCGTTGGGTTTCTAGCGATCAAATGCCCATCTAATACAGGATTTGCGTTATGCCATTAAAAACCATCCTCGTTTCTCTAAATGACGTATCACGCCGGGACATCCTAGTGTCCGTGGCAATTTCACTCGCAGACAAACATAACGCTCACCTGATCGGCCTTTACGTGATTCCGGCGGTGCGCATCTATCCAGCAATAGCTGCAGGTGCCTCGCTGTCGGGCATCGACACCGTTAGGATCTTCTTGGAAGAACATGCGATCGCCACCGAAAAAGCATTCAAGGAAGCTGTCCGCAAGGCGGGCATTGAGGCCGAGTGGCGCAAAATTGAGCCATCGGCGGTCAACATCGCCGATGGGGTCATCGCACACGGCTTCCAAACCGACTTGATCATTGTGTCTCAGCAAAAGGAAGCGGTTAACGATGGCATTGAAAGCGATTTTTGCGAACGCGTGGTCATGGAGTCCGGCCGGCCGGTCTTGCTGATCCCGGTGAGCGGGAATTTTGAGCATATCGGTGAGAGCGTCGTCGTCGGTTGGAACGCAACCCGCGAGTCAGCCCGTGCGATATTCGATGCCCTACCGTTGCTGAAGAGTTCCCGTGCGACGCGATTGATTTGGGTCGATCCGCACGATAACGAGCAATTGGCTGGCGATTTGCCGGGTGCAGAGATGGCTGCAGCATTGGCTCGCCATGGTGTTAATTCAACAGCCGAAGCTGTACCCACCGATGACAACTGGGAGGGCGTTGTGCTGCGAAGCTGGGCGGGCGATATGCTGCTAAGCCGGGCCTCTGATCTCGGTGCAGATCTCATCGTCATGGGGGCCTACGGGCATTCGCGGTGGCGCGAATATGTTTTCGGTGGCGCGACCAGGGCAGTGTTACATCATATGACCTTGCCCGTACTGATGTCGCACTGAATGCAATGCACCGGCCAGTGCAACATTGCTGTGTGACCTACCACCTGCAAATTGGTGCCCAACTCCGGCACGTTTTGCCCACAACAGAGATTGTAAAACACATAACCACAGTCGACGCCGGATTCCCTTTGCGCTGGCTATATATCGGCTATGCTCCTGACAGCAGGCCACGATGACGCCAGGCGCTATGGTCTGCTTCCTATTGAATAGTGAACATGATTCATTGACAAGCGGACATTTGAACTGTCACACCTGTCATCGGGCGAAGAACGGACCCAGATTGACGAGCAGTTGAACGTCCGTTGAGTGCTAAGCTGGGACATTCAACACCTTTACCGGCACGCATGGATTCTACCATCGATCAACGGTAAACTCCCCGCCCGGGAGGATTTTGATGGAACGCCGCCTGACTGCAATCCTGGTGGCCGACGTTGTTGGTTATTCACGCTTGATGGAGGACGACGAAGCGGCAACGCTGGTGACACTCAAGAGTCATCGCAGAGAGCTGATTAATCCCAAAACCGAACAGTATCACGGTCGCACCATCAAGCTGCTCGGCGACGGCGCGCTAATGGAATTCGCAAGCGCAGTGGATGCCGTCATGTTTGCCGTCGAGGTCCAGCGTGCGGTTGAAGATATCAATGACGCCGTCCCAGAGAACCGCCAGGTGCGGTACCGGATCGGCATCAATATCGGCGACGTCATTGTCGACGGCGATGACATCTACGGAGACGGCGTCAACATCGCTGCCCGGCTGGAAACACTGTCAGAGCCGGGTGGCGTCTGTGTCTCGCGACCGGTCCATACCCAGGTCAAGAGCAAGCTAGACCTAAACTTTGAGGATATTGGCGAAAAGCAGGTCAAGAATATCGCCGAACCGGTGCAGGTGTACCGTGTGATCTTCGATGATAAGACCTCAGCCCTGGTCACGCCTATCGTGCACCAGGCGCGACGCAGCAATGCCTTTCCGGTGGCAGCGGCGGTCTTAGGCCTGCTCGTTGTCCTGATTGGGGGTCTTGCATGGTGGCAGTTTCAGGTGCCGGAAAGCGCACTGGAACCGGCCATGCAGCAGGCCCAGGCCCTACCGGACAAACCGTCGATCGCCATCCTGCCGTTTAACAACATGAGCGATGATAGCGAGCAGGAGTATTTCGCAGACGGCATGACCGAAGACCTGATCACCGATCTTTCCAAGGTATCCGGGATGTTTGTGATCGCCCGCAATTCGACTTTTGCCTACAAGGGAACGTCGCCGGACGTCCGGCAGGTTGGCAAGGATCTCGGCGTCAGAAACGTTCTCGAAGGCAGCGTGCGGCGGATCGGCGACAAGGTGCGGATCAATGTCCAGCTGATCGATGCTACGACCGGCGGCCACAAATGGGCCCAGCGCTATGACGGCACCATGTCGGAAATCTTTGACCTGCAGGACCAGGTTACGCGCAGCATCATCCGTGAACTGGAAGTCCTGCTGACGCCGAAGGACAAAGCGCGCCAGGCCGAACAGAAAACAGTGGCGCCGCAGGCGCATGATGCATTCCTGCGCGGTTGGGCGCATTATGTTCGATCTTCGCCACAGGATTATGCTTCCGCGATCCCTTATCTGGAGGAAGCGCTTCGCATCGATCCGGACTATGGCCGCGCGCAGGCGGTTCTGGCTTCGATCTATCAGGTTGCCCGGCTCAGGGGCTGGCAGGCCCACCTCGGTCTGACCCCAGACGACACGCTAGAAAACGCCATCGAGCATTTGGCGGAAGCCAGAAAGCGGCCGACGCCGCTGGCCCATCAGGTGGCATCAGCCTTTGCCACGCGCCGGGGACGTCACGAAGAGGCGGTGACGGAAGCCGAAGCGGCCATCAATCTGGATGGCAATGATCCGGCCGGATATTTCGCCATGGCCCGCGCCCTTACGTTCTCGGGCCAGCCGCAACAGGCTGTCAACTTTATCGACAAGGCCAAGCGACTCGACCCGTATTATCCCGCGGATTACGTGTTCTATACTGGCGTTATTGAGTTCCAGCAGGAGAAATACCAGGCCGCCGCCGCGACACTGGAACAGGCCCACAAGCTCGCTCGCGAGCACCCGGGCGTGGTCATGTTTCTGATTGCCAGCTTTGGTCAGCTTGGACAAGCTGAGAGAGCCGAACCGGCTATGCGAGCCTTTCGTGCAATGGCTGATACAAGATCCATGGAGTGGATTTTCTCGGCAACGGTGCCGGATGCCAAATTCTGGCGATTCAAACTCCAGCGGGACGCCGATAGGCTGGTAGCAGGCCTGCGCAAGGCCGGTTTACCGGAGTTCGCGGCAGAGTGGAGCCTGCCGCGCTCCGGCAGGCTAGACGGCGAGGCCGTTCGCTCGCTTGTGTTTGGGCATGCCATTCGCGGTCATCACCCAATTTCGAAACTTGAGTTCACCATGCGCTGGGGCAAAGACGGTAGGTTTTCAGTAGACGGGCTGTGGAACGGTACCGGCAAGAGCCGGATCGAGGACTTCCGGTTGTGCAATCAATGGGCTAAGTACAAACCGTCTTGCGGCGTCATCTACCGCAATGTCGGAATCGCGGCGTCGAGTGAACCTTATTTGCTGGTGCAGCGGTCCGGCACATTTCCATTTTCAGTAGTCGAATAAATTGCCTGTTACGCCGGCTCATGGGGGATCGGATGGATATCCGGCTGCCAACCATTCCGGAAATCCGCCACGGAAATATTGCACCTTGGTGAAGCCCCAGGACACGGCTTTTGCGCAGCCCTTGGACGAGCGCTTGCAGCTCGGTCCCGCGCAATAGATAACGATTTCGTCGTCTTTGCCAGCGATCTTCAATAAGCTGGACTTGTCGAAGGCGTCAAACAACTCCAGGAAGTGTGCGCCCGGGATATGACCTGCCTCCCAAAGTTCCGACGTTCGAACATCGACAAACGCTGCACCGCGTTCATGTAATTCCTTCGCCTGCTTTGCATCGATGGTGACGGCGCCGCTCACCGTCAAGGGCGACTCCTGTGCCTGGGCAACAGTGATCGAGGCAATGAATGCCACCAGAAACGCCCAAAAGACAGCTGGTCGTCTCATCTGTCTTCTCCACTCTTGTAATAGTTGAGGCCAATTATACCATAGTTCAACAATTCGTCCGCAGGGAACATTGCCGAAGGGACCAACCAGCTCGGATGGGATTGCCAAAAATGTTGGGAACCTCTGTTCCGGGTCAACTTGAAACGTTTCAGCCTACGCACGGCAGAGTCCTGTATCGGCCTCTAAATAGACGAAGTCGCTGCCACGAAAGGACTCTCGATGCAGAATATGTGACGTCCTGGCAATGATTATGTTCACCAACTCAGAACAGATAAAAACACCCAAAAAGACGGCCTTTGATGCGATCGTGTTGTCAATTGGTTGGGCAACGGACTATGCTCCTACTGCTGCTCTAAGCGGCTCAGGTAGCTGAAGTCAGTCCGTCGTCGTGACAACTTCAACCATCCGGTCTATCATGCCCCAAAGGCAATAAAATTGCCGGTACTAAACGGGAGGAAAGCAATGAAAAGTTTGATACAGACGGCATGTTTCGCCGCAGGCTTGGCGATCCTGGCTGGCCCCATCGCATCGGTTCAGGCACAGGAGAAATGGTATCCATTTTCTGTTGAAGTGTGGGATCCTCCCTTCAATATGGAAAGCCCCCGCAAGGATATCGATTACACCCCGTTGGAGAAGGCGGCAAAGAAATGGGACATTTGCGTGTCCTTCCCGCACATGAAGGATGCCTACTGGATGGCGGTCGACTATGGCGTGGTCGCGGAGTCCAAGCGTCTCGGGGTCAAGATGAACCTGGTTGAAGCCGGCGGCTATACCAATCTCAACAAGCAAATTTCCCAGATCGAAGACTGCGTCGCGGGCGGGGCAAATGCCGTTGTGATTGGTGCTATATCTTTTGATGGACTGAACAAGGT
>JAEKFU010000055.1 GCA_016522385.1 Pseudomonadota bacterium | reverse complement strand
TACCTTGCCTTCATGGATAATGAGGGCACGGTCGATGAGCTCCAGGGTTTCGCGGACGTTGTGATCCGTAATAAGCACCCCGATTCCCCGAGAGGTGAGCTGTCGCACCAGCTGGCGGATATCATTGATTGCAATTGGGTCAATCCCGGCGAAGGGCTCATCGAGGAGCATGAACTTAGGATTGACGGCAAGGGCTCTGGCGATTTCCACCCGACGACGTTCGCCGCCAGATAACGCCACAGCTGGCGAATGCCGGATAGATTCGATCTGAAACTCATACAACAACTCACGCAACTTACTTTCGCGTTGCCGCCGGTTGCCGGTACTCAGCTCCAGCACAGCGCGAACATTCTCTTCAACCGTGAGCCCTCGAAAGATCGAGGGTTCCTGGGGGAGATAGCCTATGCCAAGGCGCGCGCGCCGGTACATTGGCAGCAAGGTGACATCTTCCCCGTCGAAACTGATCGATCCCGAGTCCGGCGCGATCAGACCGGTTATCATATAGAACACCGTCGTCTTGCCCGCGCCGTTGGGACCAAGCAGACCCACGGCTTCCCCACGGCGCACCGAAAGACTGACACCTTGCACGACGGGCCGCCGCCTGTAACTCTTGGTGAGATTACTTGCGACTATGCCATCGTGGGCGTCCACCAAACCTAGTGCACTGCTCTTACTCCTCACTCCCCGAGGCTGGCGTTTCGCCGATACTCGCGGCGCTTTGCCAGCCGCCGGGCTGGGCATAGCAGTGTCCTCTTTGGTGCGCTCCAACATAATTACCGCGCAAATTGATTAAATTTAGATGAAGCCGTCCAGGGCATGCCGTGGTGGCACCTCTTGTGCGAAACCGGTCAGTTGCTGGTGGGTACAAAGCTGCCTTTGACACGTCCACCAGTAAATTGCGAGATATTCTTGTCCAGATCAACGAATAGTTTTTTGCCTCTGACAACTGTTTTGCCCTGCGTCACGACTACGTTTCCACCCACGTTCAATTGGTTGGCTTTGACATTCATTTTCGCCCAGGCTCCAGTGATGCGCTGGGTCCTGGTGATGATTACGACGTTTCCGGTGGCGTCAAGATGGGTAACCTCCGTTTTCTTGCTGCCATCTTGTTTCTTGGCATTGACGTAGTGAACGACGAGCTTATCGCAATTCAGCTTGATGTTACCACGGCGGGCATCAACATTGCCGGTGAATATAGCCGTGTTGTCCGTCTCAAGCACTTGCATCTGGTCAGATTCAATGTCCACATCCTTTTCCTGCTGACTTTCCGTAGCAAGCGCTGTGGTGTCGACCGCTTGAGCGCGTAGCGCTCCAGGAGATGTGGAGATAAGCAGCAGCGCGGCAAACATGGCCGCAGCAGGTAAACTGAATTGGTTCACGTTACTCATTCTTGCTTGTTCTCCTTATTCGCCGTGCGCCGCAATTTAGCTTTCACCCGGTTCGTAAATGTTATGTTCTTGCCATCATCGACGATTTTCAAGCCGTTGGAAGTAATATCGCCCGTCTTGAGGGTCACGACAACGTGATCTTTCGTAAAGAGCTCTTTGTTTTCAAGGGTAATCCGGGCAGTCGGCATTCTGGCAGTGAAGCGGTCGGGCGAAACGATGCGCACGTCGCCGCTCAGATCGAGCGTCTTGGTATGGGAATCATACAGGCCATTGTCGGCCTGTATGCTGACCGTTTGCCCAGAAGCTTTGCGCAACTCTCCGCTGACCGCACGCAAGGTAATCAAGTTTGGTTTGTCAGGATCCTGCGTGGCCGACCTGGATTCGATGGTATAGGGTTGATTTTCGTCATCGAAGCCTTTGAGCGACGATGATTTGACAACCACCTTTTCCTGCGTCAGATCCTTTGGCGGTTTTGTTAGCTGCTGACGGAACAGCGCATCAAACATGCCGGCCTGCCAGAGGAACGTGGTAAACAGACCAACGGTCAGCGCGACTGCAAACCAGTTTAGGACCACCACGGGGCGCTGATACCATCGTGGTTGATCCGGCCGTGCGGCCAATTCACCCGTTTTCACGTTCATGCCGTTTCTCCGACCCGACGGTCGAGCTGATCATTCGATCAATGGGAGAAAATGTCCGTTTCGCCCCAACCCGCAAGATCAAGCGCAACACGCGTGGACAGGAATTCAAAACAATTTGTCGCCAGCTCCTCGCGGCCTTCGCGCCGCAGCATCTGATCGAGCCGGGATTTCAACTCGTGGAGATAAACGACATCAAGCGCCGCATAATCGGTCTGAGCCTTGGACAGCACGGGAGTCCCCCAATCAGAACTTTGCTGCTGCTTCGAGAGGTCGATGCCCAGCATCTCGCGCACGAGATCCTTCAAACCGTGTCTATCGGTATAGGTCCGCACCAGTCGTGAGGCTATTTTCGTACAGAAGACCGGCGATACGTCGACGCCGAGATAGTGTTTCAAAACCGCCATGTCGAACCTGGCATAATGAAAGATCTTGATGACGTCTGGATTAGTTATCAACGCCTTCAAATTGGGCGCATCATAGGTCTGGCGATCAACCTGGACCAGATGGGCATTATCATCTCCAGAAGACAATTGCACCAGACAAAGCTTATCGCGCAAGGGATTGAGGCCGAGCGTCTCAGTGTCGATTGCGACTACGGATCCCAGATCAAGATCAGCTGGAAGGTCGCCTTTGTAAATTTTGACCGCCATGGACGTCCAGCTATGAAAGACCAGCACGAGGCTAAGGCCTGAGCCCTAAGCCGACAATTGTCTTAGCATAAAGCTCTTGAGGTTTGTCGTAACAGTTGGTGCCCAGGAGAAGACTCGAACTTCCACTTCCATACGGAAACTAGCACCTGAAGCTAGCGCGTCTACCAATTCCGCCACCTGGGCTAATGTTGCTGCGGGCGGGGCGAACGGATGCACAGATCACTATGTGCATGCCGACCGCCCGTCTTGGCGTCGCCGCCGAGACTACATCGCCGCGCGATCTCTTAAAACTGGCATGACCGCCTTGTCAACAAAGCATTGGCCCAAAATGCCAAAACGCTTTGCAAGCAGGCTCTTGCGGGCTAAACAAATCAGCGGCAGCTATAGTAAAATCGCAGCCTGTCGGGGAGAAGTCAGTGGCGCAAGATGCAAGCAAGTTGGTAACAGTGATCGGCGGCTCCGGATTTGTCGGCCGCCATGTTGTCAGGGCGCTTGCACGGCGCGGCTGCCGTGTGAGACCTGCAGTGCGACGACCCGACCTTGCCGGTCACCTGCAACCGCTCGGCAGCGTCGGCCAGGTTATGCCGGTGCAGGCCAATTTGCGCTATCCTGAATCGGTCATTGCCGCCTGCCAGGGCGCCGATGTGGTGATCAATCTTCCCGGTGTCCTGTACAATTCAGGCCAGCAGACGTTCGATGCAATCCATGCGTTTGGCGCCGAAGCATCTGCGCGAGCGGCCAAACAGGCCGGGGCGGCCTTCATCCAAATGTCTGCCATAGGCGCCGATGCGGCATCGACAAGTGCCTATGCCCGCACCAAGGCGGACGGCGAGGTGCGCGCAAGAACGATACTGCCGGAGACCATTATTGTTCGGCCGTCGGTTGTTTTCGGACCTGAAGATGATTTGTTCAACAGATTTGCCAGCCTGGCGCGTATCGCTCCTGTGCTGCCGCTGGTCGGCGGTGGAGAGACCTTGTTCCAACCGGTTTTCGTTGGGGACGTAGCTGAAGGCATCACGTGTCTTGCATTAGATCCAGTCCGATTTGCCGGCCGCACATATGAATTTGGCGGTCCGGAGGAGATGAGCTTCAAGCAGATTATTGAGTTCACGCTAGAGACCACCGGACGCAAACGTTTTCTGGCACCGATCCCGTTTGGAATCGCGAAAATGATGGGGGCAGTGTTGGGTTTACTGCCGAAACCGCAATTGACAATGGATCAGGTCGAACTGTTGCGGACAGACAATGTAGTTAGTGACGCAGCCAAATCCGACGGGAGGACGCTTGAGGGCATTGGGATCAATCCACAAGGCATTGAGGCCATCGTGCCGAGCTATCTTTACCGATATCGAAAAGCAGGGCAGTTTACCCACACAACAAATGCCTGATCGCTCGCTCATGCCATACTCGCGAGCGTGCCAGAGTATACAAACCACAAAAGCAGTGCCCCGAGTAGCAACCGGTAGATGACGAACGGCAGCAGTGACATGCGCCGGACCAACGCCATCAAAAACGCGATTGCAGCAAGGGCTGTGAAGAATGTCAGCATACCGGTCAGAACCGCATCATAT
>JAEKFU010000048.1 GCA_016522385.1 Pseudomonadota bacterium | reverse complement strand
GGCGTTGATGGTGTAGCTGTCGGTGCCGGAGCGATCATCACCATGGCATCGGACATACGGCTGGCGACGCCTGAAGCCAAGACAGCGTTCCTGTTCACACGGGTGGGTCTTGCCGGCTGCGACATGGGGGCCTGCGCCATGCTGCCACGGCTCATTGGTCAGGGCCGCGCCGCCGAGTTGCTCTTTACGGGGCGTTCGATGTCGGCAGACGAAGGTGAGCGGTGGGGCTATTACAACCGCCTGGTCAGTGCTGACGACCTGGAGACCGAGGTGCTGGCGTTGGCTGCGCGAATTGCCGATGGGCCCAATTTTGCCCATTCGATCACCAAGACACAGCTTAATCAGGAATGGTCGATGAGCCTCGAACAGGCGATCGAAGCGGAAGCTCAGGCCCAGGCCATCTGTATGCAAACCAAGGACTTCCATCGGGCCTATGCGGCGTTCGTTGAAAAACAAAAGCCGGTTTTCGAGGGGGATTAGGATGTTTTGGATGATGATCGTTTTCCCTGTCCGCCGCGGATCGGCCGAAAGCACACGGACGCGCTTGGTGGGGTGTTGATCCATGGCGGACCGTAGCTTCCTCGACTGGCCGTTTTTCGAAGACCGGCACCGGGCTCTGGCCGATGGGTTGGAAGAATGGTGCAAGGGCAATCTGCCGGTCGACCATGCTGACGTCGATGCGGCCTGCAGAGGGCTGGTGGCGCGGCTGGGCCAAGACGGCTGGCTGAAGCATTCGGCAATTGAACCGGACGGGGTGGGGCGGCTCGACGTGCGCAGCCTGTGTCTGATCCGCGAGACGCTGGCGCGGCATGACGGGCTGGCGGATTTTGCGTTTGCCATGCAGGGTCTCGGCACCGGGGCGCTGTCACTGTTCGGGTCGACTGAGCAGCGCCAATGGCTTGCAAGGACGCGGGCCGGAGAGGCGCTATCGGCGTTTGCACTGAGCGAGCCACGCTCAGGCTCAGATGTGGCCAATCTCGAGATGATAGCGGTCCATGACGGCGATCACTATGTGCTTGACGGCGAGAAGACTTGGATCTCGAATGGCGGCATCGCCGATTTTTACTGCGTGTTTGCGCGCACCGGCGAAGCCGATGGGGCAAGAGGACTGTCGGCGTTTTTGGTGCCGGCCGAGACGCCGGGGTTGGAAATTGCCGAGCGGCTTGAAGTGATGGCGCCGCATCCACTGGCACGGCTGGTGTTCAAGGGTGTGCACGTGCCAGCGTCGGCAATGATCGGTGACGCAGGTCAGGGTTTCAAGATCGCCATGTCGGTACTGGATGTGTTCCGTTCCACGGTTGGTGCGGCCGCATTGGGTTTTGCCCGGCGGGCGCTTGAGGAATCTCTGAACCGGGTGCAATCACGGGAACTGTTCGGTGCACCGCTGGCCGAGCTCCAAATGGTGCAGGGACACATCGCCGAAATGGGCCTAGATGTCGATGCAAGCGCACTTCTGGTCTATCGGGCAGCCTGGACCAAGGACATGGGTGCGCCGCGCGTCAGTCGTGAAGCGGCGATGGCTAAACTGCATGCCACCGACCATGCGCAAGAAGTCATCGACAGGGCGGTGCAGCTGCATGGCGGCGATGGGGTGCGCTCGGGCCATATTGTCGAAAGACTTTATCGCGAGATCAGGGCATTGCGCATTTATGAGGGTGCATCGGACGTCCAAAGGATCGTGATCGCGCGGCAAATGATTGGAGGAAATTGATCATGTTGGCAGCAAGTGGCCACAGCGATACGTTTGCTCGGGACAATCTTCCTGCACCCGATCAATGGCCGGATTTCCTGCTCGACGGATTTGATTATCCCGACTGGTGCAATGCCGCTGTCGAGCTGACCGACAAGATGGTCGAGAAAGGCTTTGGCGACCACACGGCGCTGATCGGTAACGGCCGCCGGCGGACTTATAAGGAGCTAGCAGATTGGACGAACCGTCTGGCGCATGCGTTGAGCGAAGACTACGGCGTTGAGCCGGGCAACCGAGTGTTGATTCGCTCTGCCAATAATCCGGCAATGGTCGCCTGCTGGCTGGCCGCTACCAAGGCCGGCGCGGTGGTGGTCAACACGATGCCACTGCTTAGGGCCGGCGAATTGACCAAGATCGTCGACAAGGCTGTGGTAGGCTTGGCCTTATGCGATACGCGGATGATGGACGAGATCGTCACCTGCGCAAAGGACAGCAAATTCCTTGAAAAGGTGGTGGGTTTTGACGGCACTGCAAATCATGATGCAGAACTCGACCGCATCGCGCTCAACAAGCCTGTGCTGTATGAAGCGGCTAAGACCAGCCGCGATGATGTAGCCCTGCTCGGGTTTACCTCAGGCACGACCGGCGAGCCGAAAGCGACCATGCACTTTCACCGTGACCTGATGATCATAGCGGACGGCTATGCCAGAGAGGTGCTCGGGGTGACGCCGGATGATGTTTTTGTCGGCTCACCGCCGCTGGCCTTTACTTTCGGCCTAGGCGGACTGGCGGTGTTTCCCTTGCGGTTCGGCGCCACCGCGACCTTGCTGGAGAATGCCTCACCGCCGAATATGGTCGAGATCATCGAAACCTATAAGGCAACGATCTGCTTTACGGCGCCGACCGCCTATCGGGCGATGCTGCGGGCGATGGACGAGGGGGCCGATCTGTCTTCA